>JAESTH010000309.1 GCA_016763695.1 Alcanivoracaceae bacterium | reverse complement strand
TAGTTACGAATTTATTTTTGGGTCTTTTAGCTTTTAAAAATCCAGTTGTTTTTTTATTTTCTATCAAATCTAAAAGCTTTATAACATCATCAACCTTCCATATTATTTCTGAAGATAATGCGATATTAATTAGCACTTCAATATCTTCATACTCTTTGGTGAAATCCAAATTCTTTTGGTTAAGAATATTATTGAGTTTTTTTATTTTAATGTAGTAATCTGGCTTTCCTTCGTTATCTTTTTCGTCTCTTTCCAGCTCTTCTTGCTTCCTTTTTTTTGCCTTTTTATCAGCATAAATCTCTTCATAACTGCTAGTAAGCATTAGATTTAAACTCATGTAACCATATCCAGTTTGGGTCTTGGCACCTGCACCCAGTAGTTCCAACGCATAATTGAGCATTTCAAATACATCATCAATTGAACTTTGTGATTCTTCACCTCCTTTTCTATCAGCTATGGTAAACAGGAATTTGGCACTTTTAACTACCAGAAATGGAATTGGGACTGGGTCATGCCAGTCTGCGGGTATTCTCATGGTATCATCTATATTTTTAATTTTATCGCCTTCGGCATACCATTTACCCATATGTGGGGTCATGATATCAATCACTAACATTGGTTTTTCTACTGGTATTGCATCAAAGAAAATAAAACGACCAACTTGGCTGTCTTTATTTTGATTTTCTGATTTTTTATCATCACTACCAAACCACTCATGTAACAGGTTTTTTTTGTTTATGCCATTTTCAGTATTTGCCTCATCATCAAAATATTGTTCTATTAGACTCCGAATTATACCTTTAACCTGAGAACCAGGAATATAGGGCACACCAAGCGTATGGTGCCAGCTAAAACCGTTTTCAACGGGATGAGAATTGCCCATACCTGTGACCATATGCCAGTCTAGCTCATAGACTTTGCCATCACCATTAAGTGAATGAGCTAAAGAAAATTGCTGGGAAGTAAAATTTTCTAATGCCTGTCTATCGCCACAGCACCCTACAAATGTATTTAAAAAAACAGTTTTCGCATCATCTTTCACTTGCCAAGTACGGTCAAACTGATTAAAAAAACGTTCAAATTTTAGTCCCTTGTTCAAGTGTGGACTAAAATCAGGCTGAGAATTTTGATATAGTGGTAATTGTGACATATGTTTTACACTCCTTTGTTTTCTTTTAAATAAGCTCTGGCAAAACTTTTCAACCAAACCAGATAGGCTTGTGCTTCGGTTTGTGCCATGCGGTAAGCACTCATATCCCCATCAGTAATATTTTTAAGTAAATCACCACTTGCATAGATCTTATCATCGCCACACAGCCAATCTGATAGAACTTTATACAGTTTCTGGTGCGTATCATCTTTTGATCTATAAAAAGCAACGGCTTGTCCCAAACCATTCATATGTATCATCGCAGGGAATTCATTGGCATAGCTAAGGAACTCTTTTTTTATTTTTTCATCCTTTAAGTCAGTAACTTTCTGTATATCTTCCAAGGCTTTTTTTGCCCGCTGTTGTTCTATGGTTTGAATAGCCATTATTCCGCTCCAGATTTTGTATCTGTTTGCAAGAAATTAACGGCAAACCACCCCATGCCCACTGTTTCGTTACCACCTACCTGTAACCAAGGGGTATCTTTGGTGAAGAGGCTTTTAAATTTAGCCAACACATCTGTTGATTTCATATCACTGCCTTTTTTCCTAGCATTGTCTGCTGACACTCCCATATACATGATGGTTTCTGGTGGCAAGGTTTCTTCATACCAGAGGTTCTCAGAGGTTTTTGTGTCTGTATTAAGTACATTGCGCGCCCGAACTGGAGTGGTGTTTTTCGACAGATGACTAAAGTCATTATCACTAACGATTGTTAACTGGTTTTGCAATAATGTCTCGGCCTCATCGTACTGGATAAATGCTGACAGTATTGTAACTAAAGCACTAAAATCCTCTCCTTTTGTAGTAAAACAATACTCTTCTAAAAACAGTTTAGCAGGGCTGTCGTTATTTTTTTGCACCATTGCCTGATTGTTTTCAGGTTGTGGTATGGAATAATCAAATGTGGTATCAAAACGTTTAGCATCCTGTTTTAACCGTTGCAATATGGCTGGACAGGTTACCCAACGGTAATGAGAAGTTAATGAGCGTACGGGCAATAGCAATAAACGCGCATCTGAAATCAACAATGCTCCTGCATAACCATCTCCTCCTGATTCTGGCCCAAATAGGCTTTCGATGATTTCTTTGTCAATACCACATTGTTCTCCTCGCTGTTCTGCACAGCTGCGTAATGCGCCTTTCATGCCCGAGCCATAGATGCAAGGGTAGCCATTATGTGATTCTCGTTGTATGGGTAAATCTATTGTTCCTGTATTTTGGCCTGTACCTGCATGGATGGATGTTTGTGCGTGTAGTGCTATTAGTGTATTTTTCATTTTTTGTTCTCGGTATTTTTATTTTCTACTTGCTTGCCTATGACAATTTGGCCGTAACCCAATGCTTGGTCATTACCTGTGGTTAAATAGCTGCAATGTAATTTTTCAATGATCTGATTTATATCATCTGCCTTTTGATCTGCCTGAATGCTGATATACCAGCAACTACCCGCGGGTATGTAACTTTTAACCGCTTGCGGCCTGTGTTTGGCCATATCCCAACCACCTAGTCGAAATAATTTTCCTGTTATGGCAGTTTCTATGGTTATATCTACACCTGCCATTTGGCCTTTCCATACTAGATATTCACCACTGTCATCTGCTTTAAAACTGCTATTCGGCAATGGTGGGGAATTGTTATTCTTGCGGTAATCAGGTAATGGTGTTAACAGGTAGATAATCAGGCCATCAAGTTTTTCTGAAGCATTAACAACTGGATGTTCTGGCAAGACTAGTGGTTTTTCAATTTTAGTCAATGAAGCCATACGTGCTTCTCCGCCTAAACGTATCAGCCTATCCTTATTTATGGCATAGGTTTCATCAAAACCCGTCAGCCCTAAATAAACACCCCAACCTTGTTCGAATCGCAGGTGTTGTGTTTGATATAGTTTACCCTGTTCTGTTGAGCGAGTTGTGCGGTCTCTGCCGATTCCAAGTCTCTGTTCTTCTTTGACTATTTTATCTTGCGAAATGGTTTGTCGGGGTAGTTTGCCCTGTAGAACCTGACTAAAATCACCACTGCTTATATAATGATTTTCTAGTGGGGACTGTTTTTTGTTAAAATCTAGTTCTGCAAATTTTATTCTTCCTAAATCTGATTGAACAGCCACACCGATTTCAAAAAAAGCATAGAAACCGTTGTCTTGTTTGAGCAAATTAGCTGGTGTTGGAAAATACAGTTGCCCTTTATCCTGTTGCTTATAACATAACCATGCGCCCTGTGACTCTAGTGTGGCATAATCATTTCCATAGCCAATAATATTAACCAGGTCGTGTTGAGCATTAAATCCATGCCATGTTGTGCCATGTTTCGTATGGTATTTTTCTCCAATTTGGCTTCTTAGTGCGCCCACCAGGGTTTTGGTTGGTGGCGGAAATAGGCTGCTGAGTATATTACTACCACTGCCATCCATACTGCGCGATTCTTTAAAAAACCAACTGTCAATAGGAGTGAATAGGTAATTTTTCATGAGTTATTCCCCTCCAGACCTTTCTGAGCCAAAAAACGTAC
>JAESTH010000129.1 GCA_016763695.1 Alcanivoracaceae bacterium | reverse complement strand
TTAATTATTTACTACGAAAAATATAATAGACGGACACTTATCGTATTTTACTGCCATCACATACAATGACCTACTGTAACAGCGGCGACTTTAGCAACAGTTATGCTGAAAAATACGGGTAAGTAGCCACTATAATTTCGTCCAATTAGATCAAATAGGCAATGGAATCGGCTAATTTATTTCAATTCATGTTTGCTAATGGGATTGTAAGTACTGTCAATTTATATAATTCAAATGCATTTTTATTGATGTTTTGAGTCGTGGAAAAAGTCCCTCCATATCCAATACCTGAGTCTGCCAGTGTTAATAAACTTGTGGATGTGTGTACCCATCTTTCCCAGCGAAATCCAGCATTTCCCCAAGGAAGATTATTAATATTAAGATTAAGTATCACTCCCAAACCAACGTCAAGCGGACAATTAGTCATGGACGTATCGTAATAGCTCACCAGTACATTAACTTTATCATTATTCTCTGATTTTCCTGCGATAGTCAAAAAATCAGTATCTTTTAAATTTGAATGACCTCCTGTTGATGAAATTTTAATCGGTGTCTCACCATATAAATCATGCCCGTATGCTTGTAGAGCGACTCCTGCTGATCTATTAATGTTTTGTGCGTTCCAAATTTGTTTGGCCGCAGAAAAATAATGGCCCATAACTACATTATGCGAGCTATTTGAGGGGTGCATTTCAGCCATTTCTATTAAGGTTCCTATTAAATGGGCAGCAATTGGTATCGCGCTTAACCCGCCGCCATTACCTCCGTTATAACAGCCTCCTGGTCTATTCCACTCGCTAAATACAATGGGTGTATTGGCAGGAAGACCATAATAGGCAAAGACGCTTTCCCAATCCGCACCTGGATTATCATGGACAGCCAACCTCATATTGTATGGCATGGCTCTATAACTATGAGGTGCTATATAATCTATGGCCACATTATTTGCCTGAACATAGTCCATAAAACCTGATTGAGTATACTGTAGGCTAATACTTGCCCCCAGCTGTAACTCTGGAAACTCTGGTTTTATTGCTTTATGTACTGCTTCATAAAGTTGTGCAGCCTGCTCTCCTGTGCCGGTCCAAAAACCAGGTATATAAAATTCGTTCCATACCTCGGCATAGTTAATTTTGTAAAAAAAGCCATTATCCCAGCCACCTTTAAAATGTTTGATAATGTGTTTACAAACCTGCGCAAATACCGCAAAATTTTCAGGAGGTGTTGATGTAGGGCGCGATGAGTCACATCCTCCACCGCTGCTTATCCCGTGATTTGCAGATTCACCAAAACGCAGATATGAATTGGTTACTGCCATTGCAGCACTTATCGCTTCATCAGCATTGAGCCAGTTGTAATTATCTGGGTCCGTTGGATCATGTCCCGTATAGTTGGGCCAGGGCTTCCATATTTGGCTCATATCCAAAGAGCCCGCACCATGCGTACGCGCCTGTGGGATATTTGCATTAACATAGTGTTGAGAATAATCACCAACTTGATTGTTACCACAAGGTGGGTCCCATGCAGCTTTTACTAATGGACCATTATTTGTACCGTGGATAGCAGGGATAATTCCATTTACATTGCCGGCATCGATGGTTAATGTTTCTGTTGAAATTGCCAAATTATTGAAGCTAAATAAAATTATAAAGACAAAGATAAGTTGTTGCTTATTTTCTATATGTTTTCTCATCATATATACCTTTTTATTAGTGGATCATTAGTGGGTAATATGCAGCTTACATAATGCTCGACCAAGGGATTAACAGCTACATGTTTTTTTATTATGAGGGTCTTGAGAGCTGCACATTATTTTAGTTGAGCCGACTCTCCTTCATGATTATACATGAGAAATTACATATATGTAACTTTTCAACTCCCTGCAATCAGCTAATTAAATCAATAGTATTAAAATAAATGGTTGACTGAAAACCACCTGTCGTTAAGATAATAAAAATGAGACCCATCACATTTTTCGATACTGAAATCGCTGTTAATAGTGAAAAGATACTTGATGTTGGTGCGGTAAAAAGCGATGGTGCTGTTTTTCACAGTTCTTCTCTACAGGCTTTTGCCAATTTTTTAAAGAATGATGTCTTTATATGCGGACATAATATTATTCAACATGATCTGAAGTATTTACAAAAACCTCTTTCTTCTTATGGCATCAATCATTTAAAAGCCATTGATACATTATTTCTTTCGCCCTTACTTTTTCCCACAAAACCTTATCATAATTTACTCAAGGATGATAAATTACAATGTGACGAACTGAATAATCCTGTTAATGATTCACGCAAAGCCAAAGATTTATTTATCGATGAGATCTGTGCTTTTAACAATTTGCCAGATAAGATCAAACAGGTTTATTATTTACTATTGAATCAACAGACAGAGTTTTCCTACTTTTTTGAATACCTGTCATACCAGAGTACAGAAACTCAAGATTTAATAACCTTGCTTGATGATTGCTTTCACAATAGCTTTTGTGCAAACGCACCACTACAGGAATTTATTACCAATCACCCCATTGAGTTGGCTTATTGCCTGGCCTTAATTATCAGCAATAACCGTTACTCTATCACCCCGCCGTGGGTGTTAATGAATTATCCACTTGTGGAAACCATCATGCATTTGCTGAGAAACAACCCCTGTCTGGCTGGTTGTGATTATTGCGATGAAGCTCTGGATATAAATAAAGGCTTAAAAGATTATTTTGGTTTTGATGGCTACCGTACTTTTGCGGGTGTGCCACTACAGGAAAATGCGGTCAATGCGGCGGTTAATAATAAATCACTGTTGGCTATTTTCCCCACTGGTGGTGGTAAGTCACTGACTTTTCAAATACCCGCTTTAATGGCAGGTAGAAACACCAAGGGTTTAACCGTGGTGATTTCACCACTGCAATCCTTGATGAAAGATCAAGTGGATAATCTTGAAAAAAATGGCATCACCGATGCTGTCACCATTAATGGCATGTTAGATCCCATCGAGCGTGGCAAATCTTTTCAGCGGGTTGCAGAAGGTTTGGCATCACTGTTATATATTTCACCAGAAT
>JAESTH010000128.1 GCA_016763695.1 Alcanivoracaceae bacterium | reverse complement strand
TTTATTGGTGGTTATTGCTGGTAATTGTTCACTAAAAACGGCTTTAATGGCATTGATCTCCGCCTGATCTCCCTGGATGGTGCCAGGAGTATGGCTAATGATGATATCAACGTCATTGAGATCATGGTTTTTTAAAGCCATCGACATGGCCTGTTGCATGCATTCTGCATTGCTGGAAATTGAAGTATTATGCTGTAAAATTTCGGTTGCATAACCCATTCCCACAATCAGTGCCAGTGCATTATTATGCTCTTTATTTATGCTCAAGCAGGCAATGGCGGCAGCTTCACCTAAAACCATGCCATTGCTGTGTTTGTTTAAATCCAGTGCTTTGCATGGATAGTTGTCAACACTATTATTTGCATAGATGCCTAATGCCTGCATTTGCGCAACGGTAAACTCAGTTAATGGCGCTTCACTGCCACCAACCATAAACTTATCACATAGGCCAGATTGCAACCATGCCACCGCATTGAGGATCGCATGTAGCGCAGATGAACAGGTAACAGAATGACTGATGTTGGGGCCAATATTACTGCTTTCTGACTGTAGATCGTGAGCCAGCCATGATGAAATATTACCCAATGTTGTACTCGGAGAGCTCAACGGACTGAGTTTGTTGCCTGTCAGAAAATCTGCATGATATTTTTCAAATAAAGTGGTGGCACCTCTGGATGAACCCATGTTGATACCAAAGACATCATCTTTATGCCAGCCAGATTGTTGATAAGCCATGCGTGCTACATACAGGCCATAAAGTACCGAATCATCTAGGTTTTTATACTTTTTGTTAGCGTTTTTTAATATTTTTATCCTGGCTTTATCCTGGCTTGATAATTGGCATACCAACTGATTAAATGTCGATAAAGAAATGGCATGATCAGCATGCAGATAATTTTCCCATATCTGCTCTTTATTGCTACCAAGTGCAGAAATAGATGAAAAAGCGGTGATTGCGATGGCTAGTTTCATAAGCCTGTTATGCCTTCGAATTGCTTGTTAACAAATCAATAATAGCAGCATAAATCTGCTTAAGTTCATCAGCTTTGATAACATAAGGAGGGACTATATAGATGGTCTTTCCCAAGGGGCGTAGACACACACCTTTACGCATAAAAAAATCATAAATCTGGCTACGCTTCTGTCCGTATCTTTGCATTTTAATTTTTAAATCCAGAGCATAAATAACACCTAACTGCCTGCTTGCTGCAACTGTTGAGTTGTAGATTGGTAACTGTTTTATTTTTTTGTCAAAATCCTGATGTGCGGCGATTATCATACAGATATTGCTCTGAATTTCAGTCGATTTTAACAATGTTAGCCCTGCTAAGGCAGCAGCACAGGCAATGGGATTGGCGGTATAGGTGTGTGCATGAAAAAAAGCTTTGGCCACTGAGTCAGACAAAAAAGCTTGATAGACCTTTTTAGTGCAGGTGGTGATAGCCATTGGTACAAAACCTGCAGTCAATGACTTGGATAAACACATGATATCTGGTTTATTCTGCATGAAGTCGGAAGCGAAGTTTTTGCCTGTTTTACCAAAACCAGTCATCACCTCATCAGCAATGCTAATGATGTTAGCCTGTTTACATTGAGCCAAAATCATATCCAGATATTGTGCCTCATACATGTGCATGGCATTGGCACCCTGCACCAGTGGTTCGTAGATGAAGGCAGCCACTTGATAATCTGCAAAAATTGATTTGAGCTGTGTCAACACCTCGTTGATATTATCTTTATTGGGCACTGCAATGCGTTTAACCTCAATAAAATAATCTGCAAAAGGACCATTATATACAGACAAACCAGATGCTGACATGGCACCAAAAGTATCACCATGAAAAGCATTTTCAAAAGCCACTATTGTTTGGCGTTTATGCCCTCTATTATGGTGATATTGTATCGCCATTTTTAATGCTACTTCATTGGCAGTGGAACCATTGTCAGAGAAAAATATTTTTTGGTGATTATCAGGTAATATCTCAATTAAGGCTTCGGATAATTTTATGGCAGGCTGATGAGTAAACCCTGCAAATACAATTTGATCCAGTTGCTGCATTTGTTCAGTGACTTTTGCTAAAACATAATCATTACAGTGTCCGTACATTGAGGTATACCATGAGGCAATACCATCGATGTAGCTATTACCATTCTCATCGTATAGCAGTGCACCTTTGGCTTTGATTATGGGTAAAAAATCGGCTTGTAACTGATGTTGGGTCAGTGGATGCCACAGGTGTTTTTTATCTCTTTCAATTAAACTCATAACTGCTGTAGAGCCAGATTAAACTGTTTGGCATATTTTTTGATCATGTGTTTATCAACGGTGCTTTCCTGATTAATTCTGCCAAGCGCCTGTATGCCTGTCATTTGTTTAATGATTTTTTCTGTTGCTGGATTTTCTTCACCATTAAAAATCAGCGATACTTTAAAGCCTCTTTGTTGCAATAGTTTGATTGTCATTAGGCTGTGGTTGATGCTACCCAGGTAATGTCTGGAAACAACAATAACCTGATAATCTGCCTTGATCAAGTCTAACATGGTCTCTGTTTCATTCAATGGTACCAGCAAACCACCCGCTCCTTCTATCACCAAATGATTACTGGTTTTGGGTGCAATAATGTTATTACTTTCAATGACTACTTTATCTATTTGTGCAGCGGCATGCGGGCTCATGGCAGATTGTAGGGCAAAACTGTTGGGATGAATCTGGCAATCCGGGTTTGACAATAATAATTGCACCGTGTGTTTATCACCTTTTTCAACATCTCCTGCCTGTATGGGCTTCCAATAGTCTGCCCCCAAAGATTGGCAGATAATCGCAGCAGCAATGGTCTTGCCCACTGAGGTATCAATGCCAGTAATGAATAGTTTTTTAGCCATGCTATTTTTCCGGATCACTCAAAAGAATGTCTTTAAGTAAAGTTAATACCCCTTTAATTTCATTTGTGCTATTAAAGCTGTGTATGCAGAAACGTAAACGTTCCTGACCCTGTGCTACTGTTGGGGATAAAATTGCTTTCACATCAAAATGATTGCGCTGTAATTGATCAGCAATAGATTTTACACGTTTGTTTTGTGAAATAACACAACTTTGAATCGCAGAGTCGCTATCAATAAAAAGTGTTTGTAAATTCAATGTTTGACAGCTGGTTTTAAAGTATCCAATATTGTCTTGCAGCCTATGATGAGTTAATGCTAGCAGGTGTTCATAAGCCTTCAGAATAGTGGCCAATGCATGTGGTGATAAAGCTGTTGTATAAATAAACGGACGAGAGAAATTAACCAAAAACCGAATCAAATCATCACTACCTAATATAGCCGCACCATGACAACCCAGGCCTTTACCAAAGGTCATGACTCTGGCAAAAACTTTTTTATGTAAGTTGAGTTTTTGTAGTAAACCCAAGTGAAAAACACCCAATGCATGCGCTTCATCAACGATAAGCCTGGCGTTGTATTGTTGACATAGTTCAACCATTTTAACTAAATCTGGAGAATCACCATCCATGGAGAAGATGCTTTCGGTAATCACATAAATTTCATGTTTTCGATTTTCTGTGTCATATTTTTTCAATTTACTTTCTAAATGGGATAAATCATTGTGAGCAAAAGCAATTGACTTGGCACTAGCCAATTGCATACCATCACGAATAGAAGCATGCGTCAGTTTGTCATACAAAATAATATCATGGCGAACCAGTATACAACTTAACAGCCCCAGATTGGCATCATACCCCGAGTTAAAAACCAAAGCAGCAGGGACTTGATGAATGCTCGCCAGCTTTTTTTCTACGATGCCATATAAATCATGGTTACCAGATAGCAGTCTGGAACCAGTTGAGCCATTGCTTTTTATATTGTTTGTGGTTAGATAGACATGTGTCTGATTAAATATAGTCTCAGATTGACAAAAGCCCAGATAGTCATTTGATGAGAAATCAATCAGTTGAAGTGGTTTTTTCAATAGCCTTAAGCTGTTATTTTTTATCCTATTTTGTAATTTTAAATATAACTGATTTGGAAACTTCATATAGACTCAGAGTCTGTTCGAGAATAGCGATAATAAGTCATCTTAATGGTTTTGTACAAGTTAATTTAGGCTCTATATGAAATCAAGTGCTCAATCTAGAAAGAATTTTTTTTCAACAAATATTTTAAAACAATAGAGTTAATAATCAGATTAGAGTATATTTTAGAATACCAGTATTAAAGTAAAATAGCATTGTTGAAATTTAAACGTACAAAAAAAACATATATACCCAAGTTTTCAATATTAATTTGGATGATCAATCTATTGATAATAATGATGTCAATATATTATAACGAGGGCTTTAATTTAAATCAGGCTTTTGCAATTGTTCCATCCCAAATTATAGAAAATATTCAGCAATCTTGGTGGTTTGTGTTGCGTTTGATCAGCGCTCTATTTTTACATGGTAGTTGGCAGCATTGGGCTGGAAATATGATATTATTTCTTATTATTGCCTTGCCACTGGAGAAAAAAGTAGGTGGTTTTTGGTTTATATTGATTTATTTTATCACAGGTTTTGTGGCTAATATGTTTAGCATCTATCAATTAAATGATTCCAACCACTATTTATTGGGAGCAAGTGGTGCGGTTTCTGGATTATTAGGTGCATGGTTGTTGTTATTTCCCCGTCAAAAAATAAGTGTTATTATCCCCATCGGTTTGTATTTGCAAAAAGCCAGAATCCCAATTTTGCTGCTTGCCTTGATTTGGTTAAGTATTCAAATAATATTACAGCTTATCAGTCAGCATGATTACCCGGTTGTTTGGGGAGCGCATATTGTTGGTTTTATCTTTGGTTTTTTTGTGGCTGTGTTGTATAAGATTTCTAATACTTGATACTTTTTCTACAGTTTTCTTTCAAGCATCAGCCAGTTAGGAGTACAATTGAACTATGAATGATAGTATCCTCTACAAAGTGATTTTTATAAATCGATCCAAAGTGTATGAACTCTATGCCAGAGATGTTTTCTCCAGTGATATTTATGGGTTTATATATGTGGCTGAACTGGTGTTTGATCAAAACCAAACCATCGTTATTGATCCTGCTGAAGAAAAAATAAGAGATGAGTTTGAGAACGTAAACGTTTTACATTTACCTATGCAAAGCGTGATAAGAATTGAAGAAGTCAAGAAGAAAAAGTCATGCAAAATTCGGGAGATTAAAAACGGGGAAAATATTTCTCAGTTTCCACCGCTGCCAAATAGATCAAAATGAACCAGGATCATATATTAATTGTTGATGATGAACCAGACATAAGAAATCTGATCTCAGATATTTTAGCTGATGAAGGCTATTCAGTAGCAACCGCAGCCAACGGCGAAGAGGCTTGCCAGCAGTTAAATATAAAACAGCCCAATCTAATATTGTTAGATATCTGGATGCCAGATATTGATGGCATCAGCCTGATGAAAAACTGGAACGAACAAAAACTGGTATCAGCTCCAATTGTAATGATGTCAGGACATGGTACAGTAGAGACAGCCGTTGAAGCAACGCGACTTGGCGCCAAGGACTTTATCGAAAAACCCTTGTCGCTTGCAAAATTATTACAAACTGTTTCAGATACTTTACTTCAGTCTGAACAGATATTAGATGACTCTAATAATGATTTAGTAATACCAGTAGTAGAACCGATTGGCAATTCTGAGGCCATTAACGACATTAAAAGAACCTTGGATAGAATATACAAAACCAAAAACCATATTATGATTGAAGGCGAAAATGGTACTGGCAAATATTCAATTGCCCTTTTGATCCATCAAAAGCGGCATGCACAAAATCATCCATGTATACTTATGGATGCACAAACAATAGATAATAATTTTGAAGAGAAAATAATGCACTCCAATGGTTGTTTTATGCGTGCTGCTTCTGGGACATTGATTATCAATAATATCGAGTGTTTAACAATTGAGCAACAAAACATCTTATTGTCGGTCTTAAAACACAAACAATTTACTGTTATTGGTCAAAATACAGTGCAGGCCATTAACTTCCAGATTGTGGCTATCAGTAAATCCAGATTAAATAGTCAAATTGCCAAGGGTGAATTTTTAGCAGATCTTTATCAGTTGTTAGCAGAAGTTAAGTTGGATTTGCCCAGCTTGCAACAGCGTCAGGAAGATATTCCCGAACTTATCAATTATTTTGTTAATACTTTACCCGATACTGAACAAACACCCTATCGTAAAATGTCATTTGCAGCACAAAACAGATTAAGAAACCACAGCTGGAAAAATAATATTCAGGAACTGAAAAATACCGTAAGGCAATTACTACTCCTGGGTGGTGAAGGTGAAATCTCTTTGGATGAGGTTGATATCTTATTATCACAATCAACAGAGGTTATTGAAATACCGTCAAATAATTGGTATGACTTACCTTTAAGGGAGGCACGTGAGGCTTTTGAGCGAGATTATTTAATACACCAACTCAAAGCCGTTGATGGTCGAGTTGGCGAATTGGCAAAAGTAGCGGGGATGGAAAGAACTCACCTCTACCGTAAGCTCAGAGCCCTGAATATTAACCCCAAAGATATCATTAAACCATGAAAATCCTTGTACTTGGAGCAGGACAGGTAGGGGCCTCAATTGCAGAACATCTCTCCAAAGAAAAAAATGATATTACCATTGTTGATACCGATTTAGAAAAGCTCACCGACATGCAAAATCGCCTTGATTTGCGTGCAGTACATGGCAATGCATCCCATCCTAGTGTACTTACAAGAGCAGGCGCTGAAGATGCCGACATGGTGGTGGCGTTGACCAATAGTGATGAAATAAATATGGTGGCCTGCCAGGTCTGTCACAGTATCTTTCATACACCTTTGAAAATTGCCAGAGTCAGACAATCAGAATATCTTGATTACCCTGATTTGTTTAATTCTGACCATATGCCGATTGATGTATTTATCAGCCCTGAGCGTTTGGTAACTGAGCATATCAGGCGACTAATAGATTATCCAGGTGCATTACAAGTAATGGATTTTGCGCATGGACTTGCGCAGCTGGTTGCCATTGTTGCTGATGATGAAGGTCCTTTGATTGGTCATCAGTTGCGTGAAATTCATAACTATATGCCTGAGGGCGTTGATGCACGAGTTGCGGCAATATTCAGAAATAACAAACCCATATCTCCAGATGGAGATACGGTGATTAAAATCAATGATATGGTGTTTTTCTTCGCAGCAAAAAAAGACATCAGACAAGTTATGAAGACATTGCGACACACCGATAAGCCAGTGAAAAAAGTCATACTCGCAGGTGGTGGTAACATTGGTTTTAGCTTAGCCAAAATGCTGGAGCAGGATCATTCAATTAAAGTAATAGAAGGCAATAAAAAACGAGCACGATTTATCGCTGAAGAATTAACCAAAGCGTTGGTTATTAAAGGAGATTGTACTTCGGAAGAAATACTGTTTGAGGAAAACATCGATCAATGTGATATTTTTTGTGCCATTACAAACGATGACCAAACTAACTTATTATCAGCATTAATGGCAAAAAAGATGGGAGCCGATAAAGTATTAACCCTAATAAGCCGCCATAATTACGCACAGTTATTAGAGCGTGATCAAATTGATATCGCCATATCGCCACAACACATCACCATTGGTGGTTTATTGGTACATGTGAGAAAGGGCAATATGGCACGTATACATTCATTGCGAAATGGTGCCGCAGAAGCCATCGAAGTTGTTGTGCATGGCGATGCCACCACTTCAAAAGTGATTGGTAAACAACTCAAAGACATCAATCTGCCTCCTGGGACAACTATTGGTGGAATTATCCGTGGCAAAAAAGTCATCATTGCTCACCGTGACGTATTAGTCGAGCACGAAGATCACATTATTCTGTTTGTAGCTGATAAAAGAAACATCAATGACGTGGAAAGGTTGTTTCATGTCAGCCCAACATATATGTAATACAGTATATGTAAGAACCTACTTGAGTCTTTGCCGTTTGGCTTCAAACAAGGTGATTCCTGTTGCTACTGAGACATTTAAGCTCTGAACCGTTCCAAACATGGGAATTTGGATAAGAAAATCACAATGTTTTTTCACCAGCGGGCGAATACCTTTGCCTTCATTACCCAGGACTATTCCCAAGGCTCCTGTTAAATCAGTTTGATAAATACTCTTGGAGTCTCCTTCACAATCAGTGCCCGCTATCCATAAACCATGGTCTTTTAAAATTTGCAGGGCACTGACTATATTTGTCACTTGATAGATCTTTAAGCTCTCAGCGGCACCTGTGGCTGTTTTCTTTGCAACCGGCGTTAATCCTGCTGATTTGTGCTTGGGAATGATGACTGCATCAACACCTGCTGCATCGGCGCTACGTAAACAGGCACCCAAGTTCCTTGGGTCTTCTATACTGTCCAAAATCAAAACCAAAGGCGTGTCTATAGCAGAAATATCATTTTTTAAATCAGATTCATCGGGTAACTTTGGCACTTTAATTAAAGCAATAATCCCTTGATGACGCTCTTTACAGTGCTTGTTTAAATATTGCAGAGATTCATAAGAAACTTTTAGCCCCAGATTTCGTGCTAGTTGAATACTGCCTTCTAATCTGGGATTACAGCTATTTTTAGCAATCACAACTTGCACGATATTTTCAGGGTGCCGCTCTATTGCACTATCTAGGGCATGGATGCCAAAGATCCATTCTGTTTGGGTTTTATTCATAGACGAATTATACTCTATTAGTTACGGTTATTTGAATATACCTCTGCCGTGTTCCTATGTATTCTCATTCAAAAAATCATTAGCAAAACGTTGTAGTACACCACCAGCATCATAAATAGAAACTTCTTCGGCGGTATCCAATCGACATTTTACGGGGATCTCTATGCACTCACCATTTTTACGGTGCATAATGACTATTAATTGTGTACCAGGACTAACCGCTCCTTCTACATCAAAAGTCTCTGTACCATCAATATGGTACGTTTTGCGTGTTTCACTATTGGTAAATTCTAAAGGCAATATACCCATGCCAAGCAAGTTAGTGCGATGAATTCTCTCAAAACCTTCTGCCACAATGACTTCTACACCTGCCAGACGTACACCTTTAGCGGCCCAATCACGTGAAGAACCTTGACCATAGTCTGCGCCAGCAATAATAATTAATGGCTGATTACGCTGCATATATATTTCTATCGTTTCCCACATGCGCATTTGCTGGCCTTCTGGTTCAAGGCGCGCCAATGAACCCTGTTTAATTGTGCCATCTTCGTTACGCACCATTTCATTTAACAATTTTGGATTGGCAAAGGTGGCACGTTGAGCGGTCAAATGATCACCCCTGTGAGTTGCATAAGAGTTGAAGTCAACTTCGGGCAAACCCATTTTATCGAGATAAGCTCCCGCCGCACTGGATAACTGGATGGCATTGGATGGTGACAAGTGATCAGTCGTGATATTATCACCTAACACTGCCAATGGACGCATACCTTTCATGCTGCGCTCCCCTGCTAATGCTCCCTCCCAATAGGGTGGGCGACGGATATAGGTGCTGGTAGGTCGCCAGTCATAGAGCGGATCGGTTTTTTCATCGCTTTCTATATTGAGTTTAAACATGGGTTCATATACTTGGGTGAAATGTTCTGGCTTGACGCTTTGAGCAACGATGGTATTGATTTCTTCATCCTTGGGCCAAATATCTTTGAGTGTTACGGGATGACCATCTTGATCTATACCTAAGATATCTTTTTCGATATCAAAACGTATCGATCCCGCAATGGCGTAAGCCACAACCAATGGTGGAGACGCCAGAAAAGCCTGGTCAGCATGTGGATGGATACGACCATCAAAGTTACGGTTGCCTGAAAGTACTGCTGTGGCGTATAAACCACGATCGACAATTTCCTGCTTAATTTGTGGATCTAGCGCACCACTCATACCATTACAGGAGGTGCAGGCGTACCCCACCACTCCAAAACCCAGTTTCTCTAGCTCTGGCAATAAATTGGCTTCTTTTAAATAGAGTGTGACGGCTTTAGAGCCAGGTGCCAGAGATGTTTTTACCCAAGGTTTACGGGTCAAGCCTAATTTGTTAGCATTACGTGCTATCAAACCTGCGGCAATCATATTGCGCGGGTTACTGGTATTGGTACAGCTGGTAATTGCGGCAATGATACAGGCACCATCTGGCATTAAACCATCTTTTGCATGATAGTCACCCGTAATACCTTTTTCTGCCAAATCAGCAACGGCAAGGCGTGCATGTGGATTGGATGGCCCTGCAATGTTGCGACCAACCAAGGACAAGTTGAAGGTCAATACACGTTCGTATTCGGCATGTTTAAGATCGTCTGCCCACAAGCCTGTTTGTTTGGCATAAGTTTCAACCAACTTCACCTGCTGCTGCTCACGACCGGTTAATTTCAGGTAGTCGATGGTTTGCTGATCAATGTAGAACATCGCAGCTGTGGCACCAAATTCTGGTGTCATATTAGATATAGTGGCACGATCACCCAAAGTTAGTACTGAGGCCCCTTCACCATAGAACTCCAGGAAGCTTGAAACGACTTTTTGTTCGCGTAAGAATTCGGTAATAGCCAGTACAATGTCAGTACTGGTTATACCTTCTTGTGGTTTACCCGTCAGTTTGACACCTATGATATCAGGAAGACGCATATATGAGGGTCGACCAAGCATGACGCTTTCTGCTTCCAGACCGCCAACACCCACAGCAATAACCCCCAGCGCATCTACCATGGGCGTATGACTGTCTGTACCAACCAAAGTATCAGGAAAAGCCACGCCTGCGCGAGCCTGGATCACGGGAGACATGCGTTCCAAATTAATTTGGTGCATGATGCCATTACCAGGTGGTATCACATTAACATTTTTAAAAGCCGTTTTGCACCAGTCAATAAAATGGAATCTATCTTCATTACGACGATCTTCGATGGTACGGTTTTTTTCAAAAGCATCCTTTTCAAACCCGGCATGTTCGACCGCCAGTGAGTGATCGACTATCAATTGCGTTGGCACCACAGGGTTGATCTGTGCTGGGTCACCACCTTTTTCAGCGATCGCATCACGTAATCCAGCCAAATCCACAAAGGCTGTTTGTCCTAAAATATCATGGCAGACTACACGGGCAGGAAACCACGGAAAATCCAAGTCACGCTTGCGTTGTATAATTTGTTGAAGGGCATCAGTTAGTTGTTCTGGAGCGCAACGACGAACCAAGTTTTCCGCCAGCACTTTTGATGTATAGGGGAGTTTGGCATAGGCACCTGTTTCGATGGCTTCTACCGCTTCACGCGTATCAAAATAATCCAGTTTAGTGCCTGGTAAGGGTTTGCGATATGTTGTGTTCATATTAGTTTCCACAGAAAATGTGTTTGATTAAATTATGATATACTAGTAAGTTGTTCTAAGCTGAATGTTTCATACGATCAGTATAAAACAGGCATTATTTTCTTATTTTTTCCCTAAATTTCATACTTCGATGAAATATTCGGTCTAGGCAAAATATTATACAACTTACAGCTATATCTTCAAACAAATTTATTGACAGATACACAATAAGAACTTGCGGCTCTGACAAGAGAGACTTGTCTCTGAAAATTCTAGCCCGAATAGCACCATGAAAGGCTATAGGGGCTAGAACAGGAACACAAATTAACTCATTGCAATTAAATTCAAAATTCTTTTGGCATAATCTTCATCGGCTAGTGTAAATTGAGCCAACATGCGTTGTTGTACTGACTTACTGGCCTGGCTTAGACCCCCTGCTATCGTTTCGCATAATTGTTGTTTCTGCGAGTCATCCATTAATCGATATAAATCTCCAGCCTGGTTAAAATAGTCTTCATTTTGCATAGTATCATGCTTGGCAATCCATGCGCCCTTTTCTAATGGCATTGGTGGTTCCAAAACGGTTTCTAAAGGTGCAGGCGCACCTTGATTGATTTGATCATTAGGATAAAAATTAACTCCAGAGCCATTGATGTTGGTGTTTTCATGTATTGGTTTCATACCCGCCATCGCCCCATCTCTTTGATAATGATGTACTGGACATTTGGCGGCATTAACTGGTAATTGATTGGCATTCGCTCCAACACGATAACGGTGTGCATCCTGATAGGCCAACAATCTACCCTGCAACATCTTATCAGGTGATGCACCAATTCCTGGTATTAAGTTACTGGGAGCAAAACAGGCCTGTTCAGTTTCAGCAAAGTAGTTTTCTACATTGCGATTTAATTCCAATTGTCCGACCTCAATCAAAGGAAAATCCTTATGTGGCCAGACTTTAGTTAAATCAAAAGGATTAATTTTATAGGATTGTGCTTGTTTTTCCGTCATTATTTGAACTTTGGCCGTCCAACTTGGGAAATCTCCACGATCAATTGAGTCAACCAGGTCGCTCTGAGCACCAAATGGTGATGCTATAGAGGCATCTATATTACTGAGATTTTTGATACCCTGATTTGTTTTGAAATGCCATTTAAACCAAAAACGTTCACCATCTTTATTCCAGAAACTATAGGTATGAGAACTAAAACCATGCATGTGTCGGTAAGATGCAGGAATACCTCTATCTGACATTAATATGGTGATTTGATGCAATGAATGTGGATGATTGGCCCAAAATTCATACATGGCACCAGCATCTGGTATATTTGTTCTTGGGTTCTTTTTTTGTGAATGTACAAAGTCAGGGAATTTGATAGGATCTCGGATAAAAAAGATTGGCGTATTGTTTCCAACCATATCATAGTTACCCTCTTTGGTATAAAATTTGATCGCAAATCCTCTTGGGTCACGGGCAAAATCACTGGAGTCCTGTCCACCACCAACTGTAGAAAAACGCACGAACACATCAGTCTCTTGATCAGTATTCTGTAAGAAATCTGCTATGGTGTAATCCTGTAAGGAATGGTTAACAGTGAATTTACCATAGGCGCCTGTACCTCTGGCATGAACCACACGTTCAGGAATTCTTTCGCGATTAAAATGCGCTAATTTTTCAAATGTATAATGGTTATCAAAAGTGAGCGAGCCTTGAGGCCCTGCTGAGATACTGTTATTGTCATCCGCTATAGGAGAACCTGTTGCAGTGGTTAAAACTTGTTTTTTCATAATAATCCTCTTTAGTTAAAATTGATTTAGCATTCATTTTAACCACAAACGATCATATGTAAATTAGTATGTTTTTATCATAACGATTCATATTATCGATTATTGTTTATATATTATCCCCGCTTTCATCACAAATTTTACTGATTTTAAAGTTTCAATATTTTTGATAGGGTTTAACTCTACTGCGATAATATCAGCTAAAAAACCTATTTTAATTTCTCCTATATTTTCCATTCCAAGTAATTCAGCAGAGTTAATTGTTGCAGCTCTCAATGCATCAATAGGCTGCATTCCTCTTGCTACCATAGCTGATAACTCATTGGCATTGTGACCATGCGGAATAAGCGGAGCGTCTGTTCCCAATGCAATTTTTACGCCTGCTTTTATGGCTTTTGAAAGGTTTTGTTGTGCCAGTGGTAATACATACCTGGCTTTTTTTACCATTTTGGGATTAATTTTATCAACACTAGAGAGAATGTTATCGACCAGCCCTGTGGTCGGCACTAAAATAACTCCTTTTTCTTTCATTAATTTCATGGCTTTATCATTGATCAGCGAACCATGTTCAATTGAGGCAACACCGGCATTGATTGCTGCTATTATTCCTTCTGTACCATGGGCATGTGCTGCCACTTTGATATGATGCCGATTGGCTTCATCAACGATGACTTTCATCTCTTCGTTAGTTAACTGTTGTGCGCCCACAGAGTCTTCTAAAGATAAAACACCCGCTGTGGCGTGAATTTTAATGACTTTTGCTCCATGTTTAATTTGGTATCTAACCGCTTTTAATGCTTCGATTGGGCCATTTATGATGCCATGTTCTGGCCCCACTTTGATTAATTCTTCAGCCAATCCCAAGGTCAAATCCCCATGTCCACCAGTTATGGTGATCATGTGACCTGCTGCAATAATTCTGGGTGCCTTTATCCAGCCCTCATCTGATGCTTCAGAAACAGCCACATTGACCAAGTCGGTAGTGAGGTGTCCTTGTCCAACATTTCGTATGGTGGTAAATCCTGCCATTAATGTTTTTTCAGCATTTTTAACCGCACGAATTGCGCCTTTACTGGCGCTTTCTTTGGTAATGATATGCTCAAAACCTCCATTAAAATCCAGATCCAAATGAACATGCATATCCATTAAACCAGGCAAGAGAATTTTATTTCCAAGATCGACTTTGTCAATATTATCGGGAATGACCTGTGGGTTTATTGCGGTAATTAAACCATCTTCAATAAGAATATTAGCTGGTTTAACCAACTTGCCGGTTCTGACATCAAGATAGGCATCAGCTTTGATTAAGATACTTTGGGCTTGGGCTCTAGTAGATATAATTGATATGCAATACAGTATTAAAAGGATATATGATTTCATAAGATTAAGTTTTGATTATTTGTAGTGATCAAGTATAACACGAGGCCTTCCAGCCATCAGCCTTATGCTTAAGTTGTTTTCAATTCAGAATACTGAGGTATACTTATTGAATTGACAATCAATAGTTACTGCTCTATTCGTCATTCAAAACTATTGGCGAATAAAATATCACTAGTAACCATAAATGAGTGAGATGTAAAATTATTGTCCGTATTAATCTCACGGATATTAGTATCAACGGCAACATTAGCCATTATTGAGAATAATTCAGAATTTGATATATTTATAATCTCAGCAGACAAATTGAAAGTTAACGTATCCCAGGGAGATAAGTCATAATAAAGATTGATATTATTTGTTCCATTGGTTTCATTTTTGGGTTTATTGTTAATACTGGCATATGCCGTATTACACCTCGATCCTAAAGTCTGTAACCGTGAGCTGCATGTTAAAACAGGATTAGTCAATACTGTCGGGACTACTAGTTGAAAAAGTGCATTGCTTGTAGGTGATGTCGATTGATTTATGACTTTAAATGTAAAATCTACGATATCACCACTGTCAAAAACATCACCACTAGAAGAATTTATGTAAAGGTTTAGATCAACTGCGGCGGCAGGTGTTCCTTTGATGTCATCTATCCATACCGCATCTGCTCCAACAGAGTTGGATTCATTTTTAGAATACTCCCA
>JAESTH010000127.1 GCA_016763695.1 Alcanivoracaceae bacterium | reverse complement strand
GCAGTATGTTTCTCATCATCAGTAAAACTCTTTAATGCTTTAAACTGTAACTTCAAATCATCACTTGGGCCTCTTTCGTTGTTATCAAATATGAGTTCATCAGCTTTTACTGTTATTACAAACTAATAGAACCAATATGTCATTTATGCTGAATTGAGAATGCGGCTCAACAAAAGAAAATAATTTGTCTTAAAATTTAAGCGTTTATTTCTTAGCAGTTGATAACTATTTTGCGTATTTTAAGATCACAATAAAAGATTGTTTGAAATTTCCGGACAATTGGCACAGGTAAAATCATCATCACCTGTGCCTTTGTTAGCCAACAAATTACTTATTCAAATCCATTGGTATAAATCAGATCAGGATATTGACATGACTTAACTGAAATATCATCAATTTTCCAACCTTCTGGTCTTCCTACTGATCCATCGGTTCCTAAACGAAATCTGAATTGTACCGTTTGACCAGCAAATTCATTGAGATCAACAATTGAACGAGTCCAGTCCTGTGGGTCTCCACACCAACCTTCAAAATTTTGCTCTGTTAATGGATTAACATCACCTCTGAATATCATATCATATGGGTCTGTCAACATTTTATCGCTGGCCATATAAGCCCAATTAGCGCCACCATCTGTTGAAATCTCTAAGATAGAACCATCCCAACACCCTGTAGCAGAGTCTTCTAATGTCTGATGATTCTGGAAAGATAAGGTCAATGGGTTTTGGCCTATAGGTAAAACAAGCTGTGGTGAAATTAATCTTTGATCACTGACAGATGTTACATCTTCTGCATGCCAGGAAGATACACCAGAGACAGCATTGTTTGTATTGATTTGCCATGTATTTTGCGTCCCTTCTGTTGTCCAGCCATTGATTCCTGACTCAACATCATCTGTAAATAATACCAGCGGAGTTGCAACCTGAGGACAATCTCCAGGAGCAGGCTCTGTGGTAAAGCTAAACACTGTAGAGTTTTCAGTACCACATGAGTTCTCTGCACGTATGCGCCAATAATAAACCGTGGAGGTGTTTAATGGCTGATCCAAGTTATGGCTGATAGCAGAAACTGTGGCAGTATATTCAATTGATGAAAAGTCCTGGTTGTCATCAACTTGCAAAACATACATGTCAGCCTGTGTCGCCTCGCTCCAAGTCAATGTTGGCATAACTGACACAAGGTTTGCATTGTTAGCTGGTGATTGTAAGACAGGTACTGCTGGAACCTCACTAAAGACGTTTAAAGCCAGTGAACGGGTTTTCATACCAGTGGTTGATGTTGCCTGTAGGTCAAAAGCATAATTAGCAGCTGCAACATTGGCAGTATTTGTAATGCTTAAAGTCAAACTGTTACCTGGTATAACGGGGTTAATTGAGAAGGTGTCTGTGGCATTTGCTGGTAAGCCACTTGTAGACATAGTGACTGGGTCAGTAAATGACAATATAGACCCTATATTAACGTCATAAACCGCATCAGAGGGTGCACAAACTGATATAGCTGACTGCTGTGTATCTAAAGTGAAATCTGGTTGTACTGCACAGTTGGAACAAATCAAGGCAAAATCCTGATCAGTGCCATCTCCAATAATGGGGATACCATCACCTGAAATACTTGTCGCTTTGACTGTGATGACAGCGGAGCCACCAGGGGCATTAATAAAAACATTTTCCATATTATTTAGGTTGTCAGCATTACCTCCAGTAATGGAAGAACCATTGCTGAAGCTATTGCCCAAATAAGTATTGCCTGCATTTGTGACTTCTAGGTCAAGATTGTTCACCAAAGACGGGTTGGCTCCTATGGCACCAGGTGCATCTGACCAGACCAATGTCACCTTTAAGGGCTTATTTGTATCAACAACTTCTACTGCAATTTGCCACATTTCTCCAGAGTTATCCAGCACTGTTTCTTGATCATAAAAAGCAAATGGTGTTTCTGCTTCAAATAAATTTCTTAAATTAATTCGTCCCCAACCTTCATTAAAATTTGGAATGGGGCCAGCATCTGTGATGTCTTGTGCGGTATTTATCAACAAGCCTTTAGCCATGGCTACAGAGGGAGTCACTCCTGCATTGTTTTGGCGCCACCACTGCGTGATTAAAACCAGAGAACCCGAAGTATGTGGTGCTGCCATGCTGGTACCGGTACAAAATGAATACAAATTATTCGTCCCTGGGATTGCTGTTCCACATGATCCTCCATCGTCATTACGGGTAGAACCAACCTGTTGGCCTGGAGCCGCAATTGTTGGAACAAAACGGCCATCTACCGATGGTCCACGACTGGAAGAGTTATACATGGCATCTACATCACCAGAGACACGCCAGGTTTGCGTACCTGCAGTAACTATTACATTTTTGGCTTCTTTAGGCGCAGTTAGTGTATTGGAACCTGGTCCAGAGTTTCCTGCTGAAAATACCCACATAAATTCTTCGGCTATTCCTGCGGTATCAAAATTGGCATCACGTGTAGCAAAATCAATGGTTCTTTCAGTGGCCTGGTAGCCATGGTTAGTCCCTTCCCCTGATGTCCAGCTGTTATTAGAACCAACTGCGCCTCCCAGTGCAGCCTGTTTTGACAGCTCCTGCCACCCCCCTGTTGGAGGCCATGAGGTTTGGCTTCCACATATTGGGTTTTGAGCAAAAATAGAATAAGCAGGAGCCACACCAAGCCCATAAAGGTAACCATCTGCATCTCTAAAAGCACCTGATCCATCGCCACCTGTAATACCAGCAACATGTGTGCCATGACCACCTCCAGCAGGATCATCACCAGGATCATTAAATATACAACCAGGATAATTATGACCACCTATGATGTGTGTATTTAAATCTCCATGTGTATAGTCAACTCCTGTGTCGGTAATTGACCAGATCACACCTGTTCCATCCAGACCTATGCTGGTTAACCAGTCTCCATAATCCTGCAAAGGTTGATTTGTTACATCAAAATTTCCTGCCACTGTTTGTGAGGAGCTCTCATCATCTGTAATTGGTTTAGCGCCGATAAAACCCACCCAAACCACTTCTGCTATATCTGTTAATAGCGGTAGATTTGTATGGCTTATGCGTATGATGGCATCGTATAATTTTTTATCTGGCTGCGCTGGAAAATAATTCAGAACCTCAGCACCAGCATTTTTAAGTTTTTCAATAATCTGATCGGGTGATCCTGAATTATAAAAATGCACATCTACATTTGTTAAATAACCACTGCGGCCTTTTAGGTTATTGCTTTTCCTGTATGCACGGGCAAAGCTTCCTGACCAACGAATGAAACCCTGACTTTCTAACGAATCCAGTTGTTGTGTTGAGCCCCAAACAAGATAGCTGTTATCTGGATAATATTGTAAGATCACCATGTTTCGGTTCTTTAGCTGATCTAGCCAGCTTTGTTTTATTAGTCCATTAAATTGAACCAGTTGTAGTCCTTGACCATGATTATCCACCAATGGATCACTATCTGCATCAGGTACAGAGATGAGTGGGTCAAATTTATAGTCCATGAACTTTATTTGACTAGCATTCACACAGAAGTTAAAAAATAACGATAAAAAAATCATCGATTTAAATATATGCTTCATATGTAGTCCTCTTGTTAATTAATGAAGCTAATAATACTAACATAAGCTTAAAAAACAATGAAATTAAATCCTAAACAATCACATCATTTGGCCTTAAGGCATATATTTGAGATAACTATTCAGCAAGTTTAAACTTGTAGATGTAAGTTGTTGGTTTATTCATTTATCTTTAGGATCCAACGCATCCCGCAAACCGTCACCTATAAAGTTAAAACAAAATAAGGTAATTGCAAGAAATGAGGCTGGGAATATTAATGCCCATGCCGCAATTTCCATATCTTGCGCACCTTCATTAACCAAAGCACCCCATGAGGTATAAGGCTCTTGTACCCCTAAACCCAAAAAGCTCAGAAATGATTCCACCAAAATCACTTGTGGAATGGTTAAGGTCACATAAACAGCAACTATTCCCAGTAAATTTGGGACGATGTGTTTAAAAATAATTGTTGGAGTGCTGGCACCAATTGCGATGGCTGCTTCAACAAACTCTTTACTTTTAAGGCTTAGGGTTTGTCCACGTACGATACGCGCCATGTCTAACCAGATATAGCCGCCAATGGCCGCAAAGATTAAAAAGATATGGCGACCAAATATTACCATCAACATGATGACCAAAAACATGAAAGGTAAAGCATACATAATATCCACAATGCGCATCATGATGTTATCAACCCGCCCACCCATGTAACCTGCAATCGACCCATATGTGACACCAATCACTAGGCTAACCAGGGTTGCAATAAAGCCCACCAATAAAGATATGCGCCCCCCTTGTAATGTACGTACAAACAGGTCTCGACCAAGTGCATCGGTGCCAAAATAATGAGCTGTGGCAAAATCTGATGATATTGACATATTTTCCCAATCGATAAAGTCAATTTCATAGGGTGAAAAATAGGGACCAATGATAATCAGAATAATCATCAGCATTAAAACAATGGTGCTGCTAAATGCCAGTTTGTTTTGTTTTAAGCGTTGCCATGCATAAAACCACAGGCTTTTACCTTGCTCGTCTTGCTCATGTGATAATTCGGAGGCCAGTTTTAAGATTTTTATTTTAGGGTCTTGCATTACTTATGCTCCAACCTGATCTTGGGGTCTAACAACGCATAGAGAATATCAACGATTAAATTAAAAACAATTATCAGTACACCAATAAAAATAATCACCCCCATTACCAGTGTATAATCACGATTAAGTGCCCCTTGCACAAAATATCGTCCCAAGCCAGGTACAGCAAATATTTTTTCAATCACCACTGAACCAGTAATAATGCCTGCAGCTGCAGGCCCAAGATAGGAGACAACTGGCATCAGTGCAGGTTTTAGTGCATGTTTAAATATGATTTGAAACAGGGACAGTCCTTTTGCTCGGGCTGTTCGGATATAATCACTGCGCAAAATTTCTATCATTGAACTGCGCATTAATCTGGCGATATAGGCAATATAGCGCAATGAAAGTGCCAGCACTGGTAGGATTAAATAGTTCCACTGACCTTCACCCCAACCACCTGCAGGAAACCAGTCGTTGTATACAGCAAAAAATAATATCAGTAATGGTGCCACCACAAAATTGGGGATAGAAATCCCTGTCATGGCTGTAGACATTAATAGATAATCCACCCAGGAGTTTTGTCGTACAGCTGCAATTGTGCCCAGCATCACGCCCATAATTAAGGCAAATAATAATGCCAAGCCACCGATTGTTAGTGAAACAGGAAAGCCTTTGGCAATTAACTCTGTGACACTGAAGTCTTTGTATTGAAAAGAAGGACCAAAGTCACCCTGTACGATATCACCCAAGTAACGAATATACTGTTGATATAAGGGTTCGTCCAAATGGTATTTGGCTTCCAGATTTTTTTGGATGACTGGAGGTAAATCTTTTTCAGTATCAAAAGGGCCACCTGGTGCCACACGAATCAGGAAAAAAGCAATGGTAATTAACAGAAATAAAGTTGGAATCGCAGCCAATATGCGCCTAATCATATATCTCAGCATGGATCAACCCAACTTACTGTTAAAATAAACGAGTATAACAGTAAAACCCAAATCATTCAGTATTAGACTTTGAAAAAACCCAGGCAAATATCGCTAAAGCACCATATAAAATCATAATAGCAATCATTTGCTGGGGTATGTTTTTTAATTCATACTTGTAATAACGTGCAAGTTTTATATAAGAATAGGCCGCCAACGCTGCAATCAAACCGCCTATGAAGATAGCCACAGGTGTCAGGTTACCAATCATTGCAACCGAAATACCCAAGACAGTAAATATACCACCACCAACCATACCACCCAGTGCAATGGCGATTAACTCTAACAAACCGAGGTCTTTGCCTGGTTCTCTGTGAACTGATTTCATTATTTTCAAGTAATTACTGTCTGTTCAAGGTATTTTGAACAGTAGCTATATGTTATTTACAATTAGGCCTTTTACCATTGGCATGAGCCACCTGTGATAATTGTAACGCATGTGGCATATAGCTTGATAATTTTTTTATCCTATTTTCAGGATTTGGATGTGTTGACATAAACTCAGGCGTTCTACCGCCACTTGCTGCTGCCATATTTTCCCATAGATTTACACTCATGCGCGGATTAAAACCCGCTTTTGCCATTAAATCCAGGCCGTATAAATCTGCTTCACTCTCATGACTGCGGCTAAATGGCAACAACACTCCAAACTGCGCACCAAGCCCTAGAGCGCTCATCAACGTTTTTTGCTGCCCCTGATTTGCCATGGTATTTTTGCTGATGGCATCGGTTGTTTGTATGGCAATTTGCAGCCCCATTTGTTGTGAGACTCTTTCTGCACCGTGACGTGATATAACATGTGCTACTTCATGGCCGATAACTGTTGCCAGTTGATCCTGATTTTTTGCCACTTTCAATAATCCTGTATGTACTCCTATTTTACCACCAGGTAATGCAAAGGCATTGGCTGAATTATCATCAAATACAATGACCTCCCATTGTTGAGTGTGCCACTTTTCCGGCAATTCATTGACAATGGCATTAGCCACACAACGCACATACCTATTTGCCACGTGATTATCTGAAACCTTGGCAGAAGTTTTCATTTTTTGAAATGAGGCAACTCCCATTTGATTCATCTGCTCATCGCCTATCAAAATAAATTGCTTTCTACCCATTGGAGATGTAGTACATGCAGCTATAAATACAGTGATTAATAATAGTAAAATTAGTCTTTGTTGCATAATAGTCTCTTTTTAATGTTGGTATTTATTGTAACGCAATCATAAACAGATAGTAGCCAAGATTGTAAAGGATTGTAAACATCGGTAAGGACTTATGATTAATCCATCATTATAAGCTATGATTTATAAGCTAAAAATTATTTTAGCTTTTTTGTCAATTTAAATGAGGGTAAAAGTATGGAAAGTTTAATTCCGATGATTATTAATCTAATCAGTGGTGCTGTGGGTGGAAACATTGCAGGTAAGTTGTTTAAAAGTCTTAACCTGGGGACACTTCTAAACTCTATAGCAGGTATTGTCGGAGGTGGTTTGGGTGGACAGCTACTGGCTATGTTGGGTATAGGTGGGGGAGGCTCAATGGATCTAATGGGCATACTTCAAAGCGTTGCAGCTGGTGGTGTAGGTGGTGGAGTGTTAATGGCAATTATTGGCTTCATCAAAAAAATGATGAAGTGAATCAACCTCTCCCAAACAACAAAAGCACAACTCATTGTTTACAGTTGTGCTTTTGTATTGTTAGTCTGACAGTATAGAGGTATATGCATATACCTCTATAATTAAGCCATTCTCAATAAGACAAATACTTCCTGCAAACAATCATTTATTTGCTCTTTATTATCAGACACATTACTTTCTAACAATCCCATGATTTTATGGCATAATAAACTGATATCATCAAAACCATAACTACCACTGGAGCCAGCCAGTTTATGTAATAAACTCTGCAACAAAGTAACATCTTTATCATCCCATGCAGCATTCAAGTCCATCTGCTTTTGGGCAAATGTTGCTATATATATTTTCTTTATTTCAGCAAATCTGTCAGACATTAATCAGCTATCCAGATACCTACTGTGGCAGTGGCTGTACCACCTTTGCCATCAGTAATTGTATAAGTAAAAGAAACATTACCATGGAACAGAAAAGGTGCCTGATAATGCATACTGCCATCTTCATTAACTGTTAATGCCCCTGGCAAAGTAGATGTATCTACTGACTCGACACTGATTACATCTCCATCAGGATCACTGTCATTATCCAATGGATTAAAGTCAATGCTAGCATTTACTGGGATCATCAACATATCATCCACCGCGATAGGTAAATTGTTCTCAGGTTCAGGTGGCTCTACTGGCTCAGGCTCCACTGTTATAGTGACTGTAGCTGTGCTTTCTGCCCCATCTTCATCTGATATGATATAGCTGAAAGAATCTAAACCATCAAAACCTTCATTTGCCTGATAGGTGACTGTTCCATCTTCATTATTTACAACTGAGCCATTTTGAGCCTGTGTTACTGATTTAACAATTAATACTGTGCCATCGCTGTCTATGTCATTGTTGAGAACATTAATTATTAATGCCTCAGTACCCACTACAACGCCTGAGTCGCTATTGGCAACGGGTGCATTGTTTTCCACGGTTATAGTCACTTCTGCTGTGGCTTGATCACCATTATTGTCATCAATAGTATAAATAAAGGTATCTGTGCCAATAAAGCCCATATTTGGAGTGTACGTTAATGAAGTGCCATTATTGACTACTGAACCATTAACAGGTTGAAGAACGTCAGTAATAGTCAGCGTATCATTATCTGGGTCAGAATCATTGTTTAAGACATCAATAAAAGTAGCCGATGTATTTCTAAAGACAGTCAAGTTATCATTATCCGCTACTGGTGCCTGATTTAAGAAGACTATATCTCCCAATGTTTCGATCTGTTCCTGTTCCTGGTATTTATAAACATCAACTGTACGCTTATGTTTGGCAGGATTATGCAGCGCTCTGGCTAACCAGGAAGGGGCAATTTTAACCTGTTGTTTAACCCATTTAACGGGTACATCTTCCGCTGGGATAACAGCTTCCCTATATTCAGTTTCTATGGTTAAGAAACTCACAGCCACACGTCGATTTTTTGCGATATCAGGACCGTTGTTATCAAATGCGGCTTCTGTCTCGCCCTTGCCAGATGAAATAATTAAATTGGCCTCTATGCCCTGTGCTATAAAGAACTCCCTAGCACTGCGGGCTCTTTTTTCTGATAAAGTCTGATTATAATCATCAGTACCAATAGAACAGGTGTGACCAACAATATTAATCTTGGAACCCAGCTTCTGTGCTTTTATCTGACTAATCACATCTTTTAACACACTCATGGTATCTTCTCTTAATACTGATGAGTCCAAATTAAAAAATGCCATTGATGACAGGTCTATCTCATTTTGAATAACCAGCTTACGCTGCTCTTTCAACATCGCCAAGGCCTCTTCATCAACCACTTTGACTTCTTCATAGCGTTCTGTTGGTTGATAGGTTTGACCAAAATCATAACGATACATGATATAGGCACGGGTATCATTGCGGTCTATTTCAAAATCCCCATCCTTTTCCACCTGCTCAAGATGCAATGCGATAGAATGACCTGTATTGTTGAAATACTTTTCAATGTCAATACTTGCAGTTAATTGATCTGAGTTAAAATCACCATCCTCATAATCCAGTCCACCTGTAACCCTGACCAGATGAGCGTTAAAGTATTTACCAATACGTCCGCCAACACCCCAATCATAGGGATGCTCAAAGGTACGGGTAATGGTTTCGATTGTTTGAGCTTGAATAAAATCTACACCACCTATATTGCCGTTGAGAACATTGTTCTCAAAAACAGAAGTATTACTGACCAAACGTGCGCCAGAAATGGCGGTACTGGCATAGATGTTCCAAAACTTGTCTTTGACTTCTCTGCCACCACCAAGGGTTAATTTTCTGTCATCGTAGCTATTTTGATCTAGGGCAAAAAATAGCTTGTTCACTTTATAATCATCACCATTATCAATTAAATCCTGTTCTGATTGTACACCCGATACCCAGTGGTAATCCAGCTCAAGACCACCCGCTCCATCTGAGAACCAGCCTTGTGCCATCCAATTTGATCGGTAGTTGCTGTTAAAGGATTTCAAAAAGTCACCAATAATGGCACCATCTTCTGTGACGCCAATCCCTAATCGAGCCTGGTCTCCTGAATAAGCATAATTGATCTGATCTAATGATTGTGTATCATCAGCGGCTCCAGCACTGATAATAATAGATGCAAGAGTTGAAGTTAAAATAAGGTTTTTAGTTGTTTTTTTCATAATAGGGCTATAAATTAGCGATAATTGGAGTTATTTTAACAAAAAATAAACATATTGAGAACTTTTTACTAGTTTGTCACAAATATATACAATATCTTTTTTATTTAGCTGCGGGTAAAAAGGCAAAGCCAGACACTGATTGGCTATTAACTCGGTATTTTTAAGCTGTAAACCTGGGTATTTGTCACGGTAATATGGCTGCATATGTACAGGTGCAAAGTATCTTCCACATTGGATTTTTAAATGCTGTAGTTCAAACAGTAACTTATCTCTATCACCATTCAACAGCCTGATTACATATACAAACCATGCTGAATTGTGCTCTTTCACACTAAACGCTGGACAGGAAATATTGTTTTTTTGACTTAATATCGCATGGTAATCAGCTGCTATTTCCTGCCGCCTTGTGACAATTTGTTTGATTCTATTTAACTGTGATAAACCCAAAGCTGCATTGATGTCGCTCATGCGAAAGTTCCAACCAAAGCTTATTTGATCAAACAAATCACCATTCATACTGCGGCCATGATTACGTAACAACTCAAATTGATGGTGCAATACTTCATCATTGGTAACCAACATTCCTCCTTCTCCTGTGGTTATCTGCTTATTGGGATAAAAAGCAAACACGCCAATATCAGCCAGGCTTCCCAGCGGTTTACCTTTATAATCATTACCAATGGCCTCACAAGCATCCTCGATAACTGTGATATTGTTTTCTCTGGCAATAGTTATTAATTTGTCAATTTGGGCTGCTTTACCAAAAGCATGCACCACAATAATGGCTTTGGTCTTTTTACTAATGGCCTGTTTTAATGCATTTGGACACATGCCTAAAGTCATCAAATCTATATCAACCATTATTGGTATAGCCCCAATGGCAACAATACTATTGACCGTAGCAGGAACTGTAAATGAAACCGTAATCACTTCATCGCCAGTTTTAACCCCCAATGCCTGCAAAGCAATAATTAAACCTGCTGTTCCTGAACTGAGGGCGCAGGCATATTTGACCCGTATTTCTTTAGCAAATTGTTTTTCAAACGCCATTACCATTGGGCCGCGTGACAGATACGGTGATTTTAGTACTTTTGTGACTGCTTCAATATCGTCATTGTTAATTTCTGGTTTAGCCAGTGGATAGGATTTCATAAGATGTTTTTTTTGAACAGCAGCTTGTCATTAATTTCGAGTTCCCTCAAAACGGCAACTATCTTTTCAGCCGCAAAACCATCTCCATAAGGGTTTATCAGGCCTTTTAATGAATCTTTAAACTCAGGGCTAAGTGCCTGTTCTATGGCCTCGATTATCAGCTTATTATCAGCTTTTACATCAATTATATTAACCGCCTGCTCTCTGCCTTGCTGACGAATACCAATATTTATACATGGTAGTTTTAATGAAGCTGTTTCCATAATGCCGCTGGATGAATTACCCAGCATTAAATCAGCCTGCTTTAATAAACCCCAGTATGTTTGTGCTGGCAAATTTGTATGGATCTGAGCATTAGTGTACTGCTGGCAAAAGTCACTGGCTTTTTGCATAATCTTATGTGAACCCGTATCGGCATTAGGAAAACAGAAAATAATATTTTCACTACGAGTTGACAGGGCTTTAAATAATTCATGCTGCTCCTTTACCGAGTCTTGATACATGGTCACAGGGTGATAGGCTGCCACTATTAGCTTTTTATGATCTAAATTAAACTGGCTACTTATTTTATCTCTCTTAGGTATGGTGCTTTTGCGCAAATGATCCAATGATGGTGCACCACTAAGATGTACCCGCCATGACTCCTCTCCCATCGCCAACACTCTTTTCTTAGCCTTGTCAGTTGGTGTAAAATGAACATGACTCATTTTGGTCAGGGCATTGCGCACTGCGTCATCTATGGCGCCTTCGGAGACATCTCCCCCTTCAATGTGAGCAATGGGAATACGTAAGGTCAAGGCCACATTAGCTGCTGCCAGCATTTCATATCTATCAGCGATAATCAGCATCAAATCTGGGCGTAACTCTGCTAATATGTCTGTTATACCCAGTATTGCCAACCCCAGGGATTTTGCCATCCCTACGTCGGTATCAGAACTCAACAGGCACTCCAGCGTTTTAAGCTGAGTAAACCCATCTCTCTGTATTTGCTGCCACGTTTCTCCATATTCAGGTGAAAGGTGTGGGCCAAAACACAAGATTGTCAAATCAATGGATTTATCCTGTTCTAATAACTTCAGCGGCCAGTATAGGTGACTGTAATCTGCTCTTGATGAGGTAATTGCTACGATTTTTTTGTTCATGTTTAACGGTTATCAACGATAAAGAGTATAATATGCACCGATTTTACAATAGACTAAAACAGATATGAATAATAAAATAACAATTATTAATGGGGACGGCATAGGGCCGGAAATTATGGATGCTACTTTACGCGTGCTTGATGCTGTTGGTGCAGACCTAAAATACGAACATGTAGATGCTGGCTTAATGGCATTGGAAAAACACGGTGATCTATTACCTCAAGACACACTTGATGCCATCGCAAAAAATAAAATTTGTCTAAAGGGTCCTCTAACCACGCCAATTGGCAAAGGTTTTAGCTCAATCAATGTGGCCTTGCGCAGACACTTCAAATTATATGCCAACCTGCGCCCAGCCATTACTTTCCCTGGTACAAAGTCAAAGTTTGATAATATTGATATCATTACTGTCAGAGAAAATACCGAAGGTGCCTACAGGCAGGAAGGACAAACCATTAGCGAAGACAGATCCATAGCTAAAGCCGAAATTGTTATCACTCGTGATGCCTGTGAAAAAATCATTCGGTATGCTTTTGATATTGCCATCAAGGCTGATCGCAAGAAAGTCACCGCTGTGCATAAAGCCAATATCATGAAAACGGTTTCAGGACTGTTTTTAGAAGTTGCAGAAGAAGTGGCTAAAGACTATCCACAGATTGAATTCAATACTTTGATCGTTGACAACACCTGTATGCAATTAGTGATGAACCCTCAACAGTTTGACATCATCGTTACTACTAATTTATTTGGTGATATTATTTCTGACCTGTGCGCTGGTTTAATCGGTGGTTTAGGCATGGCACCTGGTGCCAATATCGGTGAAGATTCTGCTATTTTTGAAGCTGTTCATGGTTCTGCCCCAGACATTGCAGGCAAAAAAATTGCCAATCCAACTGCTTTAATACTGGCTGCTGCACTGATGTTAGAGCACATGGACATGCATGATAAAGCTATTAAAATTCGCAGTGCAATTCGAAGTGTTTTACAAGACCAAGATCGTTTAACTGGAGATTTGGGCGGTTCTGCCAAAACCCAAGAATTTACTGATGCGATTATAGAAAGACTTTAAACGAGCATTTAAAAACTAAAAAGGCCCCGTCAATACGAGGCCTTTTTTAACTATTACATTATCAATTTATAATGTAATAGAGTTTGAACAAACCACAGTTGAGCCCTGTTCACACACTTCATAGGTGAAAGTTCTGTTCTTTCTCACCGTTAAAGTAGCCGAACCATCATTCGCAGTGGTAGTTTTAAGGCTGCCATTTTCATATATATCAACATTTGCACCAGCTGCTCCTGTCCAGTTTAGGGTCACACTTCTACCATTGCCTGCTCGAGTTCCCGACAAGGTGATATTGCTAACCGAACCATCACTAACAGTTATGGACTGTGTATTGGATCCTGTCGCTCCCTCATTATCTGTGACACTTAAGGTAACGGAGAAAGTGCCTGATGATGTAAAAACATTATTTGCAGTAGCTGTACTTGCGCCAAAAGACCATGAATAATTGACAATACTGCCATCACTATCAGAACTACCTGTACCATCAAAATTACAAACTAAATCAGTACAAGAATAAGTAAATGATGCAGTAGGCGCACTATTTGAAGGCGGAGTACCATCAACCGAGCCCGAACCAACCATAGCAACTTTGCCTGCACGATTATCAGTCCAAGTCATTGCCATTCTATCAAGAACCACTGATAAACCATTGTAGTCACCCCATTCCTGACCATCTGATAAATTGCTAGATGTCTGGGTTGAATAACGCATTTCAGTGTCCCAAGAGGCACAATCATCAACTGAGCGAGTATAGTAAAAATCCACACCGGATCTATTACTTGAGTGTCTGGTATCATAATAGGCGATATGTACCACACCTAACTCATCAACTTTTAACCACGGATGAAACCTATCAATAGTGTTGCCAGCTGCTAAAGAATCAGAAGTATTGTGTGGTATTGCACACATTGACCAGTTGGCACCGCCATTAGTTGACTTGGCTACCTGAATCACAGCATGGTTATTTGTTGCTGATCCTGTTCCACCACCTACACTGTCATCAGCTTCGTCGGTCCAGGCCACAAATAATGTGTCGTTATCGGTGCTTTTATCGGCTGAAACATAGATAAATACTTCTCGAGTCTCCATTGCAGGAATCGGAAAGTCAAAATCACCATTTAAGTCAGCCACTTTGACACCAGAGGAAAATGTTGCTCCACCATCTGTAGATTTTAATACCCTGACACCCGATACACCATCAAGTGCAGGATAGAAATAATAAACATTTCCGGCTGCATCGGTTGTGATATCACTGCCGATTCCTCGTGGTTCACTGCCAAAACTTATAGGGTTAGAAAAACTAACACCCATATCAGTAGATCTGGCAAACTGCATAACGTTACTGTCATGCCATGTCATATAGATATTGTCTAAATGTGCTGAAGTTGCACTGCGATCAACATGAATAAATTCTTTATCGCTACCCCCCGTTGTTATTGCATGCATGGATTCCCATGTGTGTCCCTGATCTAAAGAACGTGACCAGCGTACGCCAATACGACCTCTGCCTTTAATACTCAAGTCACCCTGATAAACAATAGAGCCATCAGAAGACCAGTCAACAGTTGGATCACAACAGCTACCTGAATTGGTTTGTGATTTTGTCCAGGTTGCGCCTGCATCACTGGAATAATACATGGTTTGACCGCCACTCTGATTTGATCCTGCCACACAATTATTTTTATTAGTAGGATTACATTCGATTGTCACCTCGTTACCAGAAACACCCGTGGCTAAAGCGACTTCATTTTCTGCTGTGGCTTTGATACTGACTTCATAGGATACACGTTCTTGAGTTTTATAACGCAGTCCTGCCACTATATTGCCTTTGTGGTATTTGATACCCAAACCTTCTTTATGCCATATACCGTCAGCAGCGATGCCACCATACTCCATCAAAAATGCCTGATGCGTGGTACGAGGATAGTATTTACCCATATTTGGATTTCTTTTACGCATTTCGATCTTGTAAAACAGTGGAACATTGGCTAGAAACTGATCATTTTTAGGAATATATTTCAGATCAGCCTTACTAATCATGTAATTTCTATCATCCCACGGACCCTGTTTTTCCATAGCTTTGTAATCAACATTTGGGTAAAAGCCCATCGTCGGTACTATCTCACCATAAGCTGTGAGTGAAAGTGCCAAAAACAGCACCATTAAATATTTCACCTTCATAAATTTCTCTCTCTTTTGTTTTTGATTAATTCAAGAGCCTTTACAAAATAATAGGGTAGCTGTGGAAATGTGGGATTATTTATAACTACTAAACTCACTATACAATGCAGAGGCCTATCGCAATAAATATTACATTTGTTTGTTTTTATTATGCTGAATTTTATTTTTATGCATTATTTTTAACATAAGTTAAACAAAACTTGCACAGTCTATCACAGTTGTAGTAAGTGTATGTAAATTTTTCAAATTTATTAATTGGCATAAACCCTTTAAAAACAATTAAAAAATATGTCTAAAGAATAATTGTAAATTGGATTTAATCCTGAAAATTTTAATTAAAATTGAAGGTAGTTTAAATGATTGAAGGGTTATTCCATTATTAATTTACACTAAAAAAACAGGCAGGTTTACTATTAATCCTGCCTGTTATCCATAGTCTTATGCTAACTTACTGTGCTGGACTAATAATTGAGATTTCACTGCTGCCTTTATGAGTAAATAAACCAGCATAGTTTGCTAAAATACCGCCCTCTAAATTACCATTAACATATCTTTGCATGGCAAAACCTGCCATAGGAAGGCCATTAATAGTAATAGAACGTGGATTATTATTCACTGACACGTCCATTGTAGTTACAGCCTGATTAAACTCCAAATTAAGCCAACCTGTATCACTGGAAGTAGTTATAGCGGTCGCATTATTTGAGCCTAACAAGAGTGACGTCTCATTTCCGTCCAATTCTTTTGTAAACTCAAAAATATTTGTACCCCAGCATAAATCAATAGTGTCTTGTCCTGCTATATTTATTCCAGTTTCACGGTTATATAATTCTATTTGAGCAGACTCACAGGCCCCTGTTGTATCAAGAGCGGCTGTGAAAGGTGCCATTGGCACTGCTTCTGGAGCAAATGCTGGGTCTACATAATACGACTTTGTTGGGAATGAAGTCACCCATTCTGTGTTGGCGCCAATACCTCCATCAAGAATATACTCACTATATAAATTGTTCATCATAAATAAAGAACTAATAGCCTGAAAAGGGTGATCCCATGGAATTATTGTAACCAATTGGCCAGTATAAACACTTTCAGAAGTCGAACCTGAGTTTAAACTTGGTAACGGACTAGCCGGGGTTTCATGCTGGATAACGTGAGAATAGCCTTGTATAGCATCAGCATTATAACTAACGTCAAATCCGTCTGCCACATCAATTAATGAAACAGATCCGAACAATCCTCCAGAACCATCTGGTGCAGTCATGTTTTGTGTTGTATCTAATGTCCAGGCTCCTGATGGGGTAAGCCAATTACTTTGTAATGCTTGACAGTCAAAATTTTCATGCCCTGGAGAAGCTAAATCTGCAAAATCTGCCACCACATTCCCCATTTCAAAAATGTGAATCTGTCCCTCTGTAACCCGCGACATATTCGCATCGATTCCGTCAGCAAATTCACCTTCTAATGCAAATGGCAAAAACTCCTGCCCCGTTATATTTGTTGGTACTGTACATGATGCATCATTGGTGATTAATTTAACAGAATCTTCTCCTTCATGACCCTGTATTGTTGAATTGGTAGATACCAGAGCGCCAGTCCAGATATCGTGAGGACCGAGATATATATTAAATATAAGTGTATCTCTGTTATTTTTACCTTCTAAAAACCGTATTTTTAATGCTTTCACCTTATCTGTTGTGTTGGTTATCGAGATTAAAGTATTAATATCGTTATTGACTGTGTAGTAGGGAAATATTAATACTTGGCCTATGCCTTTTTGATTCAGAGATACTGCTGCATTAACGCTATTTACTGAAAACATCATGATCATAATTAGTGAAATCATATGGTTTGTTTTTTTCATTCTTTCCTCTTTTTTTTTATTGAATCTGCATAATATAACTTTCATTGTTTAAATTTCGTTAAAAAAAATGAATTGTTTGTTAAGATTTCTTAGCATAGGGACAATATTAAATTCAGCATTAGCGTTTCGTTAAAAGAATATAAATTATTTGTTAAGTTTAATCAGTATATATCAACACTGCAACATTATAGCTATTTAGGATGTTGTCCAAGAATAGGAATCGCAGTGAAGAAAAGCTGGTTTAAGGGCTATTTTTCACGCAAATCACTAAGTATCAGGAATGATACGCATAAATCCAGGTTTTCTACAGTAGATTATCCTTTCTCGTTCAGGCACTATTTACAATAAGGTAAAATCAATATTGTTCTTATCCAATATGCTTTGTGCAAACTTTTGCCATTGATCGCTGGGAGCCCAGACCAGAGCCATTTTCTCATGAGCAATAGCTGGATCTATTTTTTCGTGCACAACTCGGTATAAAAAAGTAAACAGAGAACCGCGCATATTAATCTGGCAATGTACCAAGACTTTATCGGCATCTGGGCCATTCAATACATGGCTAAAAGCCTCAAAATCCTTCTGGGCTGGGTTCTCCCAGTCAACAGGGATATTCATATATCGTGTACCTGTCTGAGCTACCAAACCGCCTTCATCCATAATAGAACCATGTGATTGAGGTGGAGCTAAATTAATGATTAAGTCATATTTCTTGTGACCTATACGTTGCAGCAATTCTCTAGGTGGTTGACCTGATGTATCAATTCTATCACTGACTTTTACATAATTTACACCATTTTCAACTGGTTGCTGTTTTGGTTGATTGTTATTTTTTATCGGTGGAATTTGAAAATGCTGCATAATTGTTTGTTTATTAATTAAAGAAACTTGATAAACATCCCCATAATCTGCTTCTGTCAATGCTTTGACCTCTTGACCGCTGAGTAATTCAACCAGTTGAGGTGTGGTATTGCTGTGCCCCACAACCAGTATATTACCCTGCGTTGCCTTCAGCTTTTGAGCAAATTCCTGTAATTGACTTGGATCATAATACTCTATACTTAAACCTGTTTTGTCAATTAAGGGTTGTGCAGTTTGTAAGGTACGTTTGTACTGAGTGGAGTATATATGTGTAACATTTGCCTGCTCAAGTAAATACGCAAGTTGCTGTGCTCTTTGTTCACCTTTTTTTGTTAGTTCTGGATTCTCTCCCTTTGCTTTTTCCGCATGTCTGACCAGATAAATTGTGTTAGAAGATGCTTGAACTGAAATAAATAAACCAAGAAAAACTAAAATGAAAAACTTATGCATACCCTTTCCTTTTAAAACTATATAGAAGAAAACCATTATAGCGAATTTAATTCCCTTATGAAAATATTTTAATAACTACTCACCCCATCTTTTGCGCGAAGGCGAGAATCCATTAGAAAGAGTGATTAGATTTAGTGAGAAAATGATCAGTAATACTTGTGAGATTACCCCTTTTCAGTAATGACCTAGAGGGATGAGTGAGCAATTACATGTTGTTGAGGATTCATTAATCTCGATATAGAAACACGAGTTAGTGTGCAAATTATTGCTGCAAACAGTGAAGCATAAAAAATGCTGAGTCGCTTTATTGGTGATGTGGTATTTTTTAGATTTGCTAGACGTATCAGAGATTGTGCTATAAACATGATTTTTATGTAAAGATTAGGGTAATAGTTAAAAATAAACCCGAATGACCACAACAGGTCATCGGGTTTTTTACTGAGTAAAAGCTTATAACCCTTTTAAAATATTACCTGCTGCCAATAAAACAAATGCTGCTGTCAATACCCAAAAGGCGTAACCTGTTATTACAGGTATTGCAACAAAAGTTGAAAGAATAGCTAAGACAGCTAAGACTACCGCAATTAAAAATACGATTTGTGTTGGTGCGTTTAATTTCATAATTACCCTCGTTTTTATCAGAAACTTGAAGAAAATATCATCAAAAAATAATGATATATATACCCCAAGACCTATTTAATCATGTCAGAAAAACACAAAATTTACAAGCAAATATCCAAAATTGTTAACATTCCTCCTATCTTGCAATTAAATTTACGAATAAAACGTTTAGTAACAAATTGCGTTTTACGCTTCAAAGATCTTGAATGTTGCTTATCAACGTTTGATTATTGATTTCTTTAGTACCTGTCTTCTTAATTCGTCTGGATAATTTCGAATGGGTATGACTCTTAACGCTTCCTTTAATATCTTTAACTCTTTGTAAAAAATAATATATTTGAGTGGTATCAAAACCAAATTGATCAAGCCTTTGCTGTGCCCATAGATCTGCTTGTTTTTCGTGTTTTTTTAATGTTTTTTTAATCTTTGATTTGGGGAAAAATACACCTGGTTTTTTTATTTTCTTCAAGCTCTTTAAATAATGATGCAATTCTATATGGGCATTTTCATGGGCTAAAATTGATGCCCACTGATGTTTGTTTCTTATTTGTTGCATCAGTGCAAGTGAAAAATACACATGGCCATTATCAAACACATAAGCATTTATGTGTTCTGACTGAAACAATTTACACTTATCAAGTTTGTTAAATTCCATTTTATTTGCCAATAATAAGCACTCTTCTTCAAACCAATCAGATTGTATGATTTTATATTTTTCTATTAACTGTTTTTCATTATTTTTTGTCCAATCAGTTAAAACCTGTTCGTCTGTTTGTGCGACTAATTGTGTGGCAAATAACAATAAGATGACAAAAGCATTGTTAAAAAGTTGAAATCGAAACAAAAGAAAACTGGTTTGGGTTCGCTTTTCTAGTCTAAAAAAGAAATGACACATTAGAATTCTATTAAGGTAGTGAGTCCAGGCTGCCACATCAATAATATCAACACCAGTATCTGAATCACAATAAAAGGTATAACTCCTTTGTACAACTTCTTTGAATCTATATCACTGACCCCTTTTAAATAAAATAATGCAAAACCAAAAGGAGGAGTCAAAAATGAAGTCTGCAAATTGATTGCAAACATAATACCCAGCCACACGGGATCAAAACCTTGTGACAATAAGATAGGACCAACTATGGGTACAATAACAAAAGTGATTTCGATAAAATCCAGTATAAAACCCAATAAAAATACAATCACCATAACAATAATAAAGGCACTTATCCTGCCACCTGGCAAATCAAGCAAAAACTCTCTTATTATTTCATCCCCATGAAAACCTTTAAAAACCAGCGAAAATAAAGCGGCTCCAATGAGTATCATAAATATCATAGATGTTACTTTTACCGTCTCCCGACTGATTGTCATCAACACATCTATAGTCAGTTGTTTTTTTAAAAATGCCAACAATAAGGCTCCCATTGCACCTACTGAAGCTGCTTCTGTCGGTGAAGCCAATCCAGAAATAATTGAGCCCAGCACCGCTATTATCAATATCAATGGTGGCAATAATGATGCCAATATCTGATGCATTGGTTTTGTTAATTGATTTTTAATGGCTGGTGCTTTATCAGGATATCGATAAATAATGTAAAGCCAGTATAAGCCATAAAAACCAACTAAGATTATGCCAGGTACAATGGCGCCAGCAAATAAATCACCAACAGATACTGTTTTTGGTGAAAATATACCGGCATCAATTTGCGCTTGTTGATAGGCATTTGATAATACATCTCCCAATAAGACCAAAACAATTGATGGCGGAATAATCTGTCCCAAAGTTCCCGTAGCACAAATTGTGCCTGCACTTAAGGCTTCATCATAGCCATTTTTTTTCATCACGGGTAATGCCAGTAAGCTCAAAGTTACAACCGTTGCCCCCACTATTCCGGTACTTGCCGCCAATAAACTACCAACAATCAATAATGCAAAGCCCAGGCCACCGCGTGCACCTCCCAATAAGGCTGCCATGTTTTCTAACAACGATTGCGCCAATTTAGCCTTCTCTAAAACCAGACCCATAAAAACAAATACTGGCACAGCCATTAAGGTTACATTTGTCATGATGCCATATATTCTATTTGGCATTGCCATTAGAAATGAAGCATCAAACCAGCCAGCTAACCAGCCAGCAAACGCAAACCATAAGGATACACCGCCCAAAGTGATCGCAACTGGATAGCCAGCCAGTAATACCGTTGCCACAACCACAAATAATCCCAATGCCCAAAATGCTTCCATTAATCTTTCCTAAAAAATTTAAATATTGATAACAGTATCATGGATATTGGTAAAATGAGAATAAGTGTTTTTAAACCATATACAAATGGCAAGCCACCAGACTCTGGAGAACCCTCAAGTTTTGACCAGGATGAAAGCACATAATTAAACGAGACATAAAATATAAAGACAAATAATGGTATTAATAACAGAATCGTTCCTGCCTGATTAATCTGCTTTTGCTTTTTAGCACCAAGGTTTTGGTAAAATATATCTATCCGTACATGTTTATTGTGATGATACGCATAAACTATTCCCAGCATAAAAACGGCACTATGAAGATAAACAATTAATTCCTGAACAGGAATTGAAATAACATTAAATAAATAATGAACTAATACAGTCAAAAAGCTAATAATAATCATTAATAGGATAAGTATACCTAGCGCATCTCCCAGTTTTTTCATATTTTAACCATGTTGTAATTATTCAAAGACAATAATAGCATAGGATTTTATGTTGATGATCAAAATTGTTTTGATATGAAAAAATTGAGCTCAAATAATTATCCGCAATCTAAGCACAACTATTAATGCTAACATAAAATCTTAATATCGTGTAATTTAAATTTTATTAGTGCTTCTTAAAATACCTTTTGTTTCTCAACTTCATATCTTCAAACAAAAAATACTGATTAAATTATATTAATGCTATTTTTTTACAAGCTTTGTTAATAACAGATAAAATCTAAATATAACTCATTGTTTATAAAAATATATTTTTAATGCGAAAAATATTTTATACGCTTTCGCATTAGTATATTTAATGTATGACAATATTTGCAATAATGTTTATCTGATATTTTGTGACATGGATCACTTTTTATGATATCTTGCCGTGGCACTATTCCTAGCACTAAATTAGTAGCATGTGACAGATCTTGTCACTTATAAAAATAATCAATAAAAAAAGAGAGAGAAACCATAATGAAAAAAGCACTTCTGGCTGCAGCAGTTTTAACTGCGTTTGTTGCACAAGCCGAAATAGTTAAGCCATTGTATATTGAAAATGCATTAGGTGTTGACAAGTCTCTGGACTATAGCCTATTACAGGAAATGGGTCCATGGGATGATAGAAACTATCAGTTAACCAAAAAGGACCTGCACGTTCTTCCTTTTGCAGATCAACAACTTGCAAATGTTCCTGTATTCTTTAAAGTTCAATACAGAAAAGAGCATCCTGAAACAGGTAAATACTATCCCAGATCACTATACCAAAACTTTTTGGGTAACTATGGCGGTCTACTAGTCGATGGTATTTGGTATAAGGAAGGTCTTGGTAACGGCACTTTCCCTGAAGACACTTACGGTAAGACAACATTAGCACAACAATTAAAAGTAGCATCCAATGAAGTAGCATTGGAAAGTGGTGTACTAGGCGATGAGTCTGCCATTGAGTGTAACCCAGTTAATAAAAATAACTGCGTCGCAGGTACCAATACACAAAGTGGTCAAACCATGTATTATTCCAGCAATGCTGGTGCAACTTGGACCAAGTCTCAGACTAATCCAGGCAGCAGTTGCTGTGATCCTACAGTGGACTGGTCTTCAGATGGCACGCGTGTTTATCAAGGTGATTTGAGAAGATCTGGTTCTGCTATTGGCGTAAGATGGTCAGTTTCAACAGACCAGGGACATACCTGGGGACCCATGCAAAATATTACCACCTCTGGTAGTGATAAAGAGTTTATCCATGTGGACAGATCACCTAGTTCTCCACATCAGGATAATATCTATATGACTTGGCATGACGGCAATGTTCTACAGTTTGCCCGTTCAACAGACTTAGGGGGTTCTTTTTCTACACCTCTTTCATTTACAAGCGAACCAAGAGGAATCGGTAGTGATATTACTACAGATAGCTCTGGTAATGTTTACTATTTCTACCCTTCAACCACATCATCAAGCGGCATTAGAATGCTGAAATCCACTAATGGCGGCACATCTTTTACAGCAAGCACACGAGTGGCTGTTTTAAATGGTAGCTTTGATATCAAGATTCCAGCAATGGAAACACGTAGAGCCTTCATCTATACCTCAGCTGATGTAGACAGAAACAGTGATACCATATATGTAGCCTGGACAGATGAAGAAGCCGACAGTGCAGGTAACAATACTGCCACTGCCAATCACATTTGGATTAATGTTTCAAAATCCACCAATGGTGGGGCAAGTTGGACATCTTGTGCTATTCCTCATGATACCAGTGATTCAATCGCAGCTGGAAATGCCCAAGACAGGTTCCATCCTTGGATTAAAGTTGGTGACAATGGTGCGGTACATATAGGTTATTACGATACTCGTCATTCTAGCAACAGAACAGGTGTGGATTTTTACTACTCTACATCAACAGATGCTTGTGCATCATGGTCAGAATCAAGATTTACCTCACAAACATCTTCAAATTTGACCGATGGTCAAGAATGGGGTGATTACAATGGTTTATCTGTAGTACTTGATAAAATTGCCAT
>JAESTH010000126.1 GCA_016763695.1 Alcanivoracaceae bacterium | reverse complement strand
GACACGGCTACCACTGCCTCATCCTGACCGATTAATCTTCTGTGGATAGACTGTTCCATTTTCAATAGTTTATCTCGATCACCTGCCAGCATTTTATTGACAGGTATGCCAGTCCATTTAGCTACCACTTCGGCAATTTCTGCCTCGGTTACTTTGCTGCGTAACAGGGTGAACTCCTGTTGTTCGGCCTTGCTTGCCAGTTCGATTTGTTTTTCGAGTTCAGGAATATCACCATATTGAATTTTTGAAATTTTGGCAAAATCATGTGAGCGCATGGCTGTCTCTAATTCTGCTTTGGCTTTTTCCAGTGCTTCTTTTAGGTGAGTTGTGCCCGCCACAGCGGCTTTTTCTGCTTTCCAGATTTCGTTGAGGTCTGAAAATTCCCGTTCCATCACATCAATTCTATCGGATAAATCCTGCATGCGTTTTTTTGATGCATCATCTTTTTCTTTTTTCAGTGACTCTTTTTCAATTTTCAGCTGGATCATTTTACGTTCTAAATGATCCAGTTTTTCAGGTTTTGAGTCAATTTCCATGCGGATACGGCTGGCTGCTTCATCCATCAAGTCTATGGCTTTATCAGGTAATTTTCTATCGGTGATATATCGATGTGATAATGTGGCTGCGGCAACTATGGCTGGATCGGTGATTTCTACCCCATGATGCACTTCGTAGCGCTCATTGAGGCCACGTAATATGGCGATGGTATCTTCTACACTTGGTTCATCAACAAGAATTTTCTGGAATCTACGCTCAATGGCTTTGTCTTTTTCTATAAACTCACGGTATTCATCCAGTGTGGTTGCGCCAATACAGTGCAGCTCTCCTCTAGCCAGTGCGGGTTTTAACATGTTGCCAGCATCCATTGAGCCTTCGGCTTTACCTGCGCCAATTATGGTGTGCAACTCATCTATAAACAGGATAACGTTGCCTTCCTGTTTGGCTAAATCTTTCAACAGTGCTTTGAGGCGTTCTTCAAATTCACCTCGGAATTTAGCACCAGCAATAAGCGCACCCAAGTCCAGTGACAAGACCCGCTTGCCTTTGACACCTTCGGGCACTTCATTGTTGACTATACGTTGTGCCAGCCCTTCAACGATGGCTGTTTTACCAACTCCTGGCGCACCAATTAGGACTGGGTTGTTTTTGGTTCTACGCTGTAAAATTTGGATGAGTCTACGAATTTCTTCATCTCTACCTATCACTGGATCAAGTTTGGTTTCTTCTGCTTTTGCAGTTAAATCCATTGTGTATTTTTCTAATGCGCCTCTGTTTTCTTCGGCATTTTGATCGTTCACAGAATCTCCTCCTCTCATGGTCTCTATGGTGCGGGCAATTTCACCCTGTGTTGCTCCCGCTTCTTTTAATGCTCTGGCGGTGCGATCTTTGACCTGTAGTATGGCTAGGATAAATAACTCGCTGGCTATGTATTTATCATTTCTTTGCTGGGCTAATTTATCACTGATATTCAGGACTCTCACTAAGTCGTTGGATAAGTTTATTTGCCCTTCATTACCTGACACCTTGGGCAAATCAGCCATAATTTTTGACAAACTTTGTGCCAAAGCCTCTACATCAACATTTGCCTTTAATAGTATCGAGCGGGTACTGGAACCTTGTTGTTCTAGCATGGCAAACAGCACATGGGATGTTTCTACCATGTTATTGTTTCTGCCAATTGCTAATGATTGTGCTTCGCTTAGAGCCTGTTGAAAGTTGCTTGTGAATTTATCTTGTTGCATTTCTTCACCTATCTTGAGTTTTAATATGGCTTATAGATAAGGTTAGATTACAAAAAATCAATACGCTGCTATTATCCCTGCAACCATATCATACTCGCCATCCTACCTGTTTTGCCATCTCTTCGGTAGGAGTAAAACAGTCCCTTGTTATCATGAGTGCAATAGGGTGATTGTAAAATAGATTTCACCCCCAGCGACTCGAGTTGGCTGACTGCAATTTTTTTCAAGTCTGCATGCCAACCGCCTTTTTTATTGCGATAAAAACAATGGGCAAATTGTGGGTTTTTCAATACAAATTTTTGTCGAAACTGTTCGTCAACTCTATAAGGCTTGTATGAAATACATGGCCCCAACCAGCATAATAAATCAACTGGGTTTACTTGTAATTTTTCTATACAGCTTTTTATTATGTCTGCATAAAGACCGCGCCAACCACAATGTACGGCAGCAACTATTGAGGCATTTTTATCCGCGATGAGCAATGGTAAGCAGTCTGCTGTTAACACGGTACAAATGGTGTTGCTTTTTTTAGTAAAGCAACCATCGGCTTTGATGGCTCCATGTGTTTGTGGAATGTCAGTATATTCAACAATTTTATTACCATGAACCTGTTGCATAAAGATTGGCGAATGTGGTAAATCTTGTGCTTGCTTTAATAACTCAAGGTTATTCTGTGCATTTTCATCTTCAGTAAAAATGCCTAAATTCATGGAATCATATGGTTTCGGACTGGTGCCACCTGAGCGGGTTGTCTGCAACGACTTTATTATACTGTTGGTAAATATCTCTGGTTTTATAATCATAAGTTATGATTATATATAACTTTTGTGGTTTAACACTACCTTTTTCAATAATAGTCTACTATAATGATTTTCAATAATCGCCCTATATCCTAAATTTATGTTTGATCAATCTACATTTTATAAAAATAGTAAAATCATGATGACAGCCTTGTTTGTCAGTATGGTTTCGCTTGCTTATGCTGATAAAGATGATCAAATTGACTCAATTATCTCTGCTATTACAGACAGTAGAATTGCAAACTCCAATGAAAATTCTATACTGAGCACTCCCAACTCCTTTGTTGCTCTGGACTTTTCTTTTCATACTGCAGAATCCTGGGACGAGAAAGATCAACCAAAAAATATAATTACAAACTGTATTAATGGTGACTCAATCACAGGTTTCGAATACAACGATATAACTATAGAGACTGTTGCGGGTAGTTATTTTTCCGAAGCGGTTATTTATTTCAGTGATTCTAATCTTGGTGATGATGGCATTCAGTTGACTGTAGGTTCAGGCAATGAAACATCAGGTACAGCAGTATTTAACTCTAATGGTATTCTTGATATTTCAGATTTTGGTAATGATGATGTTACATCATTGGCTGATGGTCAATTTTTCATCCAGTTTTATGAAAAAATTGATGATTCACAAGATGCAATAGATGCACGCTTTACCAGTGGTATATTAAAAGTGTGGGGCAAAGATTTGTTGGTCAGTAGCAGCTGTCCTTTTGTTGCTGGAGCGATTGTGGAACCTGACTTGTCAGTTGAATATTCGTTAAATCAGGGCAGTGACGGAGTTTCAATAGGTAATCACTTAAGCTATGAAATCTCTATCAACAATACTGGTGGTAGCGAAGCAACTAATGTAATCATAGAGAACAATTTCTCTTCTAAATTAAGACTCTCTGAAATGTCCTGTGATGACGGCACCGTGACCGAAGACATCGCAATGGTGGACGTACAAAACATTGATCAAGACAGTTCATTACATTGCACAATTGATGCTATTGTTATTAACTACGGAGAAATCTCCAACAGTGTTTCTGTCCGCTCAGATAATGATAGCGATACTAGCAACAATTCTGCCACTATTGTCATTAATGGTGCTGCGCTGGTCATTCCTGTCAACAATTACTTTGCCTTATTGTTATTGGTGTTGGGCTTAATGTATTTTGCCAGAAAAAGAGTCTTTTAATCTTTTAGCAATTCGTAATTATTCAGCGTGTTTGATGAGGTTGCTGCGAGACTGCCATATAACTCACGGATTGCAAGACTTTAGTCTTGGCGTTCTCAATAAATACCCTACTTCTAATTAACAAAGATTAAGGCGGGGTTTAAACCCCGCAACCAAGAAACTCTAAGTTACCGCACAAAATCTGTGAAACAGCCCAAATAAACTTACTTAACTGTTAAATTAATCCTCAGGATAATAAACTTCCCAATCATCAGCACTTTCATGATTATTCATACCGTCAAAATCCCTTAACTCTTCTAACAACTCGGCTAAATCATCTGCCAAATTACACTTAAAACTGACTAACTCATTTGTTTTGGGGTGATTGAAAGAAAGAAATTGGGCATGCAATGCCTGTCTTGGAAACGCTCTAATGATATCCTTTAGTCCTGACTCGATATTAGGCTCAATCCGTAAATGGTTACCATAAACGGGATCTCCCAACAATTGATGACCAACATAGTGCATATGCACCCGGATTTGATGGGTTCTTCCCGTTTCCAGGTTTACCTTAATACTGGTATAGTGCTTAAAGTTTTCCAGTATATCAAAATGGGTCACAGCCCGCTTACCATTGATGACCACTGCCATTTTGGTGCGATTTTTCAGGTGTCTACCTATTGGCCTGTCAATAAGGTTACTGCTGTTGAGTACGCCTTTTGCAATGGCAAAATATTGTCTTGCTACAGTATGCTCCTTGAGCTGTTGCACCAATGAGTTAAATGCATTTGTGGTTTTTGCCACCACCATGAGTCCACTGGTTTGTTTATCCAGCCTATGCACAATGCCAGCCCTCGGTAATAATGATTGAGAGTCATTATATGCGAGCAAACCATTAAGTAGTGTATTATCAGGATTACCCGAACCTGGATGCACCAACAAACCTGCTGGTTTATTGATCACCATAAGATCTTCATCTTCGAAAATGATATCTATATCCATTTTTTGCGGTTTATCTACAACTGTAGGTTCAATAGTGACATTAACATCTATGTTTTCATAACCTTTTAACTTCTGTTTGGCCTTACAATTTTTTGAATCTATCAGTATGCATTGGTTAGAAATCCATTTTTGGATGCTTCCTCTGGAAAACTCTGGGAACATTTTTGCCAGATACTGGTCTATTCTCATACCAGCATCATTAGGCGTTACTCTGTAGTTTTGTGTTATAATTTGCTTGTTTTGTTGGTTCATCGCTGTATTTTACAGTATTATGTTGTTGTTTTTGATTGTGGTTAGTATTTTAATGAGAAAATTTTACGCTTTATGTCTTATCATGTTTTTACTTATAGGTGTTTCGGCTTGTAAAAAGAATAAAAAGAAAGATTCGGTAGAGGTTACCAAGTATAGTGCTGAGACTCTGTATAACAGAGCCAAAAAATACATGGATATTGGTGTATGGAGTAATGCCATACTGGGTTATAAACATTTGAGAAATCAATACCCTTTTGGACGTTATGCTGAACAGGGCTCACTGGAGTTGTCATACTCCTATTATAGAAATTTTGAAATGGAGTTAGCTATTTCTACTTTGGATCGGTTTATCAAAAACTACCCAGCTCATGAGCATTTAGATTATGCCTATTATTTAAAAGGACTCATCTATTTTGAGAGCGAAAGAGGTTTAATGCAGAGGGTTAATCCTGATATTTCTAAAGACAGAAATCAGGAAAATGCCAAGCAGTCTTTTGTGGCTTTTAAAACTTTTATAGAAAAATTCCCCAAGAGTAATTATGCTGTTGATGCTGAAAAGCGTATGATTTATGTCAGAAATCAGTTAGCTGCCTTTGAACTAAAAGTGGCAAAATATTATTTGCGACGCCAGGCCTATGTTGCTTCTATCAATCGCTCTAAACACGTAGTCGAGTCATTTCAAAAAACTGATTCTGTTGCTGATTCAATTGCTGTTATGGCTGAAGCTTATAAGCAATTAGGTCAAGATGACTTGGCAAAATCTAGCATGCTGGTTTTGGAAACAAACTTTCCTAATCACAGCTATATCCAGAAGCAGGAAATTGATTTATCTACACAGTTAATATCTTTTAAAGATTTATGGATTTTCGGTAAAAAATCTAAATAGTTAAGTCATGGATATACTTTCAACAACCATTTTATTATTTTTAATATTGGATCCATTAGGTAATATCCCAATTTTTCTCAGTTATTTAGAGAAAAGCAAGAAAAGATATAAAGTATTAGCCAGGGAGCTTATTCTGGCATTAATCATTTTATATATTTTTCTTTTCTTTGGTAGGCAGTTCCTTGAGGCTTTACACCTGAAGCAGGAGTCTGTGGCGATATCTGGCGCCATTATTCTTTTTATTATCGCCATTCGGATGATTTTTCCTACCAGCAAGCAATATGGGGATGAAGAAATCGATGGCGACCCATTATTAGTACCCTTAGCTATTCCACTTGTGGCGGGGCCATCAATACTCGCCACTCTTATTTTAGTGGTGAGTCAACATCCTGAAAAGTTGATGGATTTTTCCATTGCTTTGTTTATTGCTTGGTTTATTTCTGCCGTTATTTTATTTTCTGCTACCGCCATGCATAACTATTTGGGTAAAAGAGGTATGATTGCCATAGAAAGATTAATGGGCATGGTGTTAATTGCAGTTGCTGTGCAGATGTTTCTGGATGGAATTAAAACCTTTTTACTCAATATCCAATAATTGCTGAGCGGTTTTTATAAGTCCAGGTTCTTTAATTTATACCATGTGAATTTTTTCTGCTCTGCATCACACAACATATCTGCTATTTTAGCCAGATGCACTATATTGTCTGTATCTCGATTGTTTACATCGTTAAATATCAATTGATGGTTTGCTAAATTAATAATAACCACTGCATTCTCTCTGATTTCGAGCATACTGTTATTCAGTTTTACTCCCTTTGCCGATAGAATTTTTCTCAATAGCTCTTTTTCATCACGAGTTATTGTATACCTATTTTCAAGCAAACTACCTTCCGCCTTGTTTAACTGCCAATATGTTAAATTTAATTCTTCGCAAATTTGAGATGATAAATTTATCATGGCATATCATCAATGAGTTGGTTGACAATTTTTTTTAGCAGTATTGAGGTACTTTTCACGAAGGAGGCAATAGTGTTTTCTGCCAGCTTACTTTCTTCTATATAGGTTTTATTGAATATCTGCTGGCGCTCACTGTTTGTTATGATGAATTTAATTTCAACAATTGCAAGCTGCTGCTTTTTCTCCAAATGTAAGATTTGTGCATTAAGTGTATTATCATTTGCACCGTTGTTTACAAATATTTTTTCCAAATAGTTTTGTAGTAAAATTTTGGGAGATTCTAACCAAAAATTGTGTTGCATCTGCAATAAAGAACCATCCACATTTTGAGCAACCATTGGCCTGTTGCCAATGATTCCCATGGCTGATGGTCTTTTTACTATTACATTTTTTCCTACGGGGGCATGCATAAACTCAGGAAAGCGATAATAGAGTTTATCTGGTGCTCTTTTACCTGAAAATGAACAGGCCGAGACCAACAAGCTGATAACTATAATAACTATTAATTTCATAAGTCTTCATCCGCTACTTTAGATTTATCATCAAAGATTAAACTGGAAGGGTTTCTTCTAATTATTTCAGTGGCCTCATTTATATTCATGCTGGCACTTTCAAATTCATTGGCAATAGTTTCTGCCTTGACAGAAAAAGAATCTAACATTTTTATGGTAATATCTAACAGCGTGCCTACTTTATCATCACTATTGTTCACCAGCTGCTCTCCAGATGCTATGAGTTTGTTAACATTGTCAAAGCTGTTTTCTACCCAAGAACCAAGTGAAGATAATTGCTTTGAAAGATCTTCTACATTGGCAATAATATGGTTAATTCCCTGAATATTATTATCTGTTAATAGTTTATCTGCTGAAACCACCAGCTTATTCATGTCCTTCACCAATACATCTATGGATGTTAATATTTCTGGTATCTGGGTTTCCAATGATTTTGTCAGACTGTCTGTTCTCTCGTAAACTAAGTCAAAAAGAGGTGAAATTTTTTCTTCATTTAAAGTGCTGAAATCTTTGGCTAAGGCCGACATGGTCGCCATAATATCATCACCCTTAATGCCTTTAATTTCACTGTTAACTGGAAAAATCTCAGTCTCAACACCAGCATGAATACTTAACGACATATCAGACAACAGCCCGCTGGATTCTATCTTGGTGATACTGTCTATGGGAACTTTCCAGCCCTTTATCAGTGTGTATTTTGTTTTAAATAATAGTTTACCGTTGATTGTCTCTGGTGTGATATCTTCAACCTGCCCAACCCGATAACCTTCATAATAGACAGGGTTGCCATAGCCAAGACCTGTGACATTATCAAAGTAACTATAATAGCTTTCAGCATCTTTATTTTTACCGCTCATATTTAACAAAAGCAATATTGAGACACCACCAATAATAATGGTAAACACACCCACTAAAAAATAATTGTTATAAACGCGTTTCATGAGATTGTATAATTTTCCTGTGTTAATCGTTTTAGATACTCTTCTGGGTCAACTGTATCATGTCTTGCTCTTCTTTCCAGCAAATCCTGCACTCGCTTTATTTTTGAATTTTTAACTTCTTCAACGGTACCTGTCAGCAAGTTTTTACCTTTATCAAGAACTGTGATTTTATCTGCGATTTTAAATGCTGAATCTAATTCGTGTGTGACAACGACCATTGTCATGCCCATTGCATCACGTAATTTTAAGATTAAATCATCGATTTCTGATGCTACCACTGGATCCAAGCCAGCTGATGGCTCATCAAAAAATAATAATTTAGGATCCATAGCAATAGCTCTGGCTAAGGCAGCTCTCTTGGTCATACCTCCAGATAACTGTGATGGCATGAGCTTTTGAAAACCACCAAGATTAACCACTTCCAGCTTCATTCTGCTAATTATTCTTATGGTTTTTTCATCCAAATTTGTGAATTCTTTCAGTGGGAAAGCGATATTTTCTCCTACTGTCATGGATGAAAACAAGGCGCCACTTTGAAATGATACACCTATATTTCTTAATAACTTATGTTTTTCATTCAACTTTAATTGACTAAGATCCTTGCCAAGCACGTTAATTGAACCTGATGTCGCTTCATGTAAACCCAGGATATGCCAAAGCAAGGTACTTTTACCTGAACCTGAACCACCCATAATAACGCGAATTTCACCTTCAGCAATTTTTAAATCAACCCCATCAAGAATTTTTCTCTTGCCATAATGAGTGACCAGTTTATCTACTTGTATCAAATATTTTGTCATACTTCTTGTGTCAAAAAATAGCTAAAGATCATATCGGCCACTACAATAGCCGCGATAGAGGCTACAACAGCGGTAGTCGTTGCTCTGCCGACCCCTTCTGCCCCGCCAGTTACGTTGAAACCAGTGGTAGCACCAACTAATGCTATAATGATACCAAACACCACACTTTTCACCAGACCTTGATATATATCATTAACCTCAAGCACATCAAATGACTCTTTTAAATAGGCAAACAATGACATATCCAGCGATTCAATACTAAAAACCGCACCACCTAAAATCGCCATAAAATCCGCACATAAAATCAATAGTGGCATGGATATAATTAAGCCTAATAAAGCAGGTAAAACCAAATACCTGACAGGAACCACTCCCATGACCCGCAGGGCATCAATTTCTTGAGATATCATTTGCGATCCAATTTTGGCAGCCAATGCTGCACCCGATCTACCTGCAATAATTATACCAATAATAAGGGGAGAAAATTCTCTTGTTACCGATTTTGCTATGGCTACCAAGACTTGTGACTCGGCACCAAAATCCGCAAAAGCGTACAGCAGCTGAATTGACAGCATAACACCAACCACAAAAGCCAATGCCATCACGATAGGCAAAGCGTCAAAACCGATCACCCTCACTTGCTCAAATACTTGTGATAAACGTAAATACTGTTTGTGTTTCCTACCAAAAAATAGCCAATAGAAACTATCCAAAAAAAGCCTGATAGCAAAGCCTAATCGCTCAATCGCTACAATTATTGAAGATCCAATATTTTCAATTGTTGATTTCATGGTTAAACAATAGTAAAAACTTTATCAAGGCGCGCCAATTCCATTATGGCTTTGACCTGTTTACTGGGTTTGGTAAGCATAAACCCTTTTCCATGTAATTTTGAAAACTGTAAACCTTCTACTAATGAAGCGATGCCTGATGAATCAATATAACTAACAGCTGACAAATCAACATAAACTTTTTGATTGGTTTTTAAAGCGGCTAAGATGGTTTTTCTTAATTCTTGAGAATTAGATAAGTCGATTTCACCCGTTGCATAAATAATACAACCATCTTCAATTTTTTTAAAATTAATTACGTCCATAACAAAACTATAAAATAAATATTGAGCTTATTTTATCATGAAATGAGTTGAAAAGTTATTTGCTGAGATTTATTTATTGCGACTGTTCAAAATACGCATAATCGATAAAAAAAAATAATGATCCTCAGTGTTACTTTTATTACCTGACTTGGTTTCTACCTGCGTTTTTTGCCTGGTATAGCACTTTATCAGCATTAATAAATAATTTTTCATAATCGTATTCAGGATATTGATATTGACTCACCCCAAAACTGGCGGTTAATTTTATTTTTTCCTTGTTTACAGTAAATATATGTTGTGAAATTTTTAACCTCATCTGGTTTAATTTAATGATTGACTCGCTTTTATTTATGCCTTTCAACATCAGGATAAATTCTTCTCCCCCCCATCTACCAACAATGTCATCATCCTGCTTTATTTCTGATAAATATCTGGCAAATAATGTTAATACTGAATCGCCTATATTATGACCATATTTATCATTTATACTTTTAAAAAAATCAATGTCAATAATTGCCAAACAAAATATGTGGTTGTTTTTATTGCAAACGATAATCTCTTTTTTAATTATCTGTTTTAATAGCTTTCTATTTGGCAGCTTAGTTAAATCATCTGTAAGTGAAAGCTCTTTATAATCTGTTATCCATTTCTTGCTGCCAATAAATATCAAAATCACAGCAATAAAGAGCGTTATTTTTTCCATGAGTACTGTATAAAGTATGCTATGGATGAAAATTTGATCTATGGCATCAATGAAATAGGAGGTGGACAGTAGAAAGAAACCAAGATTCAGCACTTTATAAAAACCAAGCCCTCTATACTGTTGAATAACAAGCAACGGATATAAAGCTAATACTGACAATATTAACTCAAGTATTAGATTAAAATAGTTAATTTCATCAAATTGGGGGAAAGATAGATAATCAATTAAAAATAATATTATCCATGTTGCAACAATCGTCGTGGCAATTTTTTTATATTTTTTAAAATTTATTTTCAAAGTAACTTCAATGTAAATGATGCCTCATCTTATCATTTATAATTTAAAAATCTGCCTTGTTTACAAATGTTAACAATAAATTTAAAAGTACTTTTGTGTAGAATTTTCTCCTTTTTAAATCAACTAATTGACAGTTACTTCAATAATTATCACTGGTTCTATGGGGACATTATCACTGTTTAAAATATCGCTATAACTTACTTTAACAGTGGAAATTTTTTGTAATATATCCATGCCTTCTATCACCTCGCCAAATACTACATACCCCCAGTTTTTTGAATTGGGATCCAGTGATGGCGTATCTGTCAAATTAAAATAAAATTGAGAGGTGGCCGAATGAGGATCCCCATATCTTGCCATGGCAATGGTTCCTTTTGTATTTTTTAAGCCGTTGCCAGACTCGTTAAATATTTTGTCGCACTCTCCAATGGCTTCAAAAGTATTATTGTAGCCACCACCCTGAATAACAAAATCTTTTTCAACGCGATGAAAAATGGTGTTTTTGTATTTGTTGGATTTAATATAATGTAGGAAGTTATTAACGGTAATTGGCGCTCTGTTTCTATCTAGCTCAACTAGAATCTCCCCCATCGAGGTTTTTATTAACACTTCAGGAAAGGTATTATCAGGGTAAACCTCCGTACGATCACATGCCTGAACAGTGTGTGACATAATAAGTGTCATTAATATGATTTTATTCATAATTATATATCCTCAGTGATAAACTGCAACCATTCAGCATAACTGAATCGTGGCAATGCTAATAATTTAACTTTGAGGTTACCTTTACTCTTTTTTAAGCACCTATTTGCCATTTCCGGCCCCCTTAATGTATTGGATAAATTCACACATGGATCTCTTGAAGCCATTTTTTTTAGTCTAATTGTTATGTCTTCATGAGTCACCAGTGAAAACAATTTTTTTCTGGATACCAAGGCACAGTTTTCCATCTCACTGGGACAAATTGTAAAGTCAATCTTGCTTGGTGCCAGATATAGCTTATTCCTTTGTAAAATTCGTACTGGTGGAGAAATTTCATGTTGATATATTTGTTTTAAGTGAACCCAAATTGTTATTTTATTTAACACTTGTTGGTGGATAGCATTCATATCAGGAATGAATTGCTTAACGTATTCAATAGTTCCATCTAAAATCACCAAACTTTCTCCAGGCAAATCCAGGTATAATTTAATAATATTTTGGGTGTTTTCTGTCATTCTCACCAGCTGACTGAGCTCTCTGGCATTTGTGAAATTTTTATTAGCCAATGCCCGAGCTAACAGTTGCTTATTATCAATTGTTTTAATCGTCACTTTTTTACCACAGGAAATGAGGCTGACAGTTAGTATTAAACAAAATAATAAGTGCTTATTCATCATTCATTCTCACCTGTTGAAAGCAGTTGTGAATGATGATGCAGCCAGGATATCTGCCCAATAGTTTCTGGAACTTTCATCCCTCTGCATTGACTGAGTTGAATAAGTGCATGATCAACTTGCATACCCAGTTTAATTAATACTGATGATGCCACCATGCCTGTTCTACCAATACCCGCATAACAATGTATAGCAATATTTTTTCCTAGTTTAATATCAGTGCTTAATTTTGTAATTAATTGGTTGAAGGGTAAAAAAAACTGCGGGACATCATGGTCTTTTATTTGAAAATTAATAAACTCAATGCCCAATTCCTCACATTCTGAGGCTTCATTAATCAATGAAAAGGCACTCACTTCTTCAAACTGTAATAGCGAGACCAAAATATTAATATCACGTTTATGTAAAAACTCAATATAACTGTTTAATTGCTTTCCTCCAGGAGGTTTAGGCATCATCGTAATTGAGCCTTTATCTAATTTATACAGAAAAACCTGTTTATCCCAATATTTGTGTAAAAAAGCCGTATCTGAATTGAAAGAAGCTTTATTCATAGATTAATATATAATGTAACAAATCAACATGATATACGTTATCTAGATAAAACAATAGGAAAATAAAGCATACATGAACATTTGGTTCAGGCTACAAGTTAATAATAATCAAAATGGGCTATACTCAGTATGCTACCAGATGCTAAAAAACAGTCTGGAGGCAGAGGAGGTAGTGCAAGATAGTTTTGTCAAACTGTGGCAGGCAAAAGAGCGGGGTAAAAAACAGAGCAAAGCCTGGTTATACCAAGTGGCAAAAAACCAGTGTTTGGATTTATTACGAAGAAGACAACATGAAATGAAATACCAACAACACAGTTTACTTGAAGAAAGAGTTGCTCGATCTGCATGCGATGAGTTAATTAATACCGAACTCTCCCAACATATCAGTGATGCCATTGATGAACTGAAGGAACCTTACAAATCCTTGATTGTTTTACGTGAAATCAGTCAATTAAGTTATCAACAATTAGCTGAGGTATTAGATTTGAATGTACAGCAAATCAAAGTATACTTACATCGTGCAAGAAAAACTTTAAAACAAAAATTAATGGAGCTGTAAAACAGCTGAAAGAAAAAACATGAACAAGAAATTATTAAAAAGACAAGTCCAAGCAGAACTGGAACATTATTTTGAGTGTGCTCGAGCACAAGAATGCCCACCTGCCATGAAAAAAAATCTCTATCAACAAATTGCAATCAATGGCAATGCTTCATGGCCTACATCCTGGTTGCCTGGCAGATTTGTATTAGCTGGATTATCATTAGTTCTGGTTTCATCAGTTATTTTTAAACTTTCACATCATGGCAACCTACAGCAAAACAATATACAACAAGCCCAGACTGAATTACAAATTGCCATGCATTATATGAACCGCGTATCCTTTAAATCATTAACCGCAATCAATAATAATGGCCTTAAACCTGGTCTAATAAAACCCCTGGCAAGATCAGTGGCAACTTTATAGATGGAAACAAATATGAAAAACAAATACAGACTTTTATGCACAGCCCTTTTATTTATATTGGCAACTGCTACTTCAGCACAAATTGAAAGTGAAAATTTTGCTAATTTGATAGGCACAGAACCTACCGTAGAAATCAACCTAGGTTCAACAATGTTAAGCTTACTTTCTTCTGCTATCAAAGGTGAAGAAGGTATAGCAGCAATATTATCGTCATTAACGGCCATAAATGTCACTGTTTTTGACCTTGATGGAAATAACAAGATTAAACAAATCAAAGAAAGCAGCACAATTGCATCTATCAGGTCAGAAATAAATAAACTTGCTAATATGAAGGTCACATCAGGTTACGAAAAGATTGCCACCATCAAAGAAGATGACTCATTGGTTTATATTCTTGCCAAAATGGATAAGAAAAAATTTAGCAGCCTCAGCATAATTGCCATGGATGATGAGGACGAATTGGTACTGATTGATATTCAGGGAAACATACTTATGTCACAAATTGGTCAATTAATGGAACACTTTGATGTTGATTTAGATATAAATAGCCTAGAAATCAATAAACAAAAGCAAAAAGAACAATAAAAAGTTTACATACATGGATGTTAGCACTAGAATACGCAGTTCAAAATTTTACAGTCTCTATAATGCAGACATTATTATACATTCAGGAATGATATTATGAAACAAGGTATACACCCAAATTACAAAGAGGTTGTTTTTCAAGATTTATCTTCGGATTTTAAATTCTTGACTCGCTCAACTATTCATACAAAAGAAACCATTACATGGGAAGATGGCAACGAGTATCCATTAGTAAAGGTTGAGATATCATCTGAATCACACCCCTTTTATACAGGTAAACATAAAATGATTGATTCTGGCGGTCGCGTTGATAAATTCCGTCAAAGATACGGCAGAAAATAACTCCGTTATTTTTTTAAAGAAATATAATAAACCCGATAAATTGAAAGATTTATCGGGTTTTTTTATTTCTTCAATATTTTTTCTCGGTCAAGCACTAGTTAGTTAGTGGAGTAATAAACCAATTTAAGTTAAAATGATCCAAATCAAATGCGGCGATTGTCTTTTTGGGGGTAAAATGTCAATCGAACGTATGTTTAAACAACACTATACATGAGAAAATGCATGAGCAATAAATTTGTCACTTTAAATATTCCTGATTCTGATAACTCAGTAGAATTACCCATCATAGAAGGATCAATGGGACCACCAACCTTTGACTTAAAAACACTACACAAAAGTACTGGATATTTTACTTATGACTCTGGCTTTGCTGCAACTGCAGCCTGTCGAAGCGCAATTACCTTTATTGATGGTGGCAAAGGTGTCTTATTATATAGAGGTTACCCAATTGAACAATTAGCAGAACAATCAAACTTTGTTGAAACTTCGTACCTGCTATTAAATGGTGAACTACCAACAAAACAACAATACACGGATTTTGATAATGAAGTCAGATACCACACCATGGTACATGAGAAAATGAGAACCTTGATGTTAGGCTTTCAATATGATGCTCATCCGATGGCAATGATGGTTGGTGTGGTTGGTTCATTTGCGGCTTTTTATCATGACTGGATGGATATGTCAGACCCTGACCACAGAAAATTAGCCGCCATTAGACTTATAGCGAAAATTCCAACAATTGCGGCTTCAGTCTACAAAAACTCAGTTGGACAACCATTTATATACCCAAGAAATGACCTTGATTTTACTGAAAGGCTATTGCACATGATGTACGCCGTTCCCTCAGAGCCTTATGAACCAAATCCCATTGCTGCAAAAGCACTTGATTTACTATTTATGCTCCATGCAGATCACGAGCAAAATGCCAGCACCTCGACAGTCCGTTTAGTTGGTTCAACAGGAGCCAATCCATTTGCCTGTATTTCTGCTGGTATCGCTTCACTTTGGGGACCCGCTCATGGTGGAGCCAATGAAGCCGTATTAAATATGCTTGATGAAATTGGAGATGTATCAAATATTGATAAATATGTAGCCAAGGCAAAAGACCGCAAAGACCCCTTCCGTTTAATGGGTTTTGGACACAGGGTTTATAAAAACTTTGATCCGCGCGCAACCATTATTCGCAAAGCCTGCCACGAAGTATTGGAGGAATTAGGTGTCAATGATCCGCAGCTTGAACTAGCAATGAAACTGGAAGAAATAGCACTAAAAGACCCATACTTTGTTGAGAAAAAACTGTATCCAAATGTGGATTTTTACTCAGGCATTATTTATAAGGCACTGGGTATTCCAAAGCCCATGTTCACAGTTATGTTTGCTATTGCACGCACAGTTGGATGGGTGTCACAATGGCTGGAGCAATATGAAACAGCTGATACACGCATTGGTAGACCCAGGCAGGTATATACAGGTCCAACAACCAGAGCCTACAAAAAATTTAGTGATAGGTAAATCCACATCACTCAGATTAGAACTGCTGGGTTTAAATCCTATGGATTTAAACCCAGTTTTGTCTCAGGACACAAACTATCAAATAGAACTTTTCGAAAACAAACTTTCACTCTATCAAAAACAGGATAAACATCACGTCTTTGTTGACTTCAACTCCAAACAATTAAACTTCCGTTCACAGGCTCATATCAATGCTGAATTGGTTAACAAAGCAGTTCTGGGTAAAAAGAAACAAGCCACTACAATTATGGACTGCACAGCTGGTTTTGGCAAAGACAGTTACTTGATGTCGCTAACAGGTTCACAAATCATCGCCTACGAATCTAATCCACTCATGTATGCATTATTAAAAGATGGCTTAAACAGGGCAAACATTGACACCATATCACTGCGTAAAAAAGATGCCTTAAAAGAAGTCAAAAACACTGATTGCGAAGTTATCTATATCGACCCAATGTACCCTACCAACAAAAAATCAGCCAAAAACAATAAACACATGATGTTTCTACAGGCTTTTGTTGGTCATCAGGCAGAAATGGCAGAACAGTTGTTTACTCAAGCCCTGTTATCCAAAGCCAAAAAAATAGTGATCAAAAGACCTGTCAAGGCAGCTTATGTATTGGCAAAAAAGCCAACATCACAAATTGTTGGCAAGGCTGCCAGGTTTGACATTTATGCGAAGTAATAATATTTGTATCTATTCAGCGTATTTTAAACAGTCACTGTTAGTCATTGATTTATAAACCAGTTAATTTTACAAAACACTTTTCTGAAAGGGTAATAATGATACAATATTAGCCTTTATCAAAAAATCAATATCAATGAATAAACTCCAATCTTTTGCAAAGGGTCAATGGCACACTGCCACTGATGGTTTTCGCCCCTGTTTTAATGCCATAACTGGTGATCAAATATTTGATATTTCATCAGCTGGACTGGATTTTTCTGGCATGTTGGATTACGCTAAAGATAAAGGTGGCAAGGCATTAAGAGCCATGACATTTCATGAGCGTGCTTTAATGCTGAAGGAGTTGGCACTGTATTTATTGACACGAAAAGAAGAGTTTTATCAATTATCCTATCTAACAGGTGCCACCAAACTCGATTCATGGATAGATATTGAAGGGGGAATTGGTACTTTGTTTGTTTATTCTGGCAAAGGTCGAAGAGAGTTACCCGATCATAACGTTTTTGTTGATGGCAATCTTGAGATGCTGTCAGCCAGTGACCAGTTTATTGGTCAACACATTTGCACCTCGTTACAGGGAGCAGCTGTACACATTAATGCCTTTAACTTCCCCTGTTGGGGCATGCTGGAAAAATTGGCGCCGACACTATTGGCTGGTGTACCAGCGATTGTTAAACCTGCATCAAATACTGCTTTTTTAACCGAGAGAATGTTTCATGCCATGATCGAATCAGGCATATTGCCAGAGGGTGCTATTCAGCTGGTTTGTGGTTCTACTGGTAATTTGTTAGAGCTACTCGATTGTCAGGATGCTGTGGCATTTACTGGTTCTGCAACCACTGGCCAATATCTCAAATCATTTAAAAATATCACCCAAAAATCTGTTCGTTTCACCATGGAAGCAGACTCTTTGAATTGCTCTATTCTCACAGCAGATACCAAAGTAGACTCACCAGAATTTGATTTTTATGTCAAAGAAGTGGTACGTGAAATGACGGTTAAATGTGGGCAGAAATGTACCGCCATTCGGCGAGCAATTGTACCCAGAGAATTAATGTCGCCTGTTGCAGATGCCATTAGTCAACGTCTGGCAAAAATCGTTATCGGTGATCCGCAAGCTGAAGGGGTGAAAATGGGCTCTCTTGCCAGCGAAGAACAGAGAACTGAAGTTAGAGAACGGGTGGCACAGCTATCTAAATATTCCGAACTCATTTATGGCGATCCCAACAGCGTTGAAACCATAGCCGCTGATGCAAATGCTGGTGCATTCATAACTCCGATACTGTTAGCCTGTGAACGACCATTAGAACAAACCCAAGTCCATGATATTGAAGCTTTTGGGCCCGTTAGCACATTAATGCCATATGACACCTTGGATGAAGCCGCACAACTGGCAAATATGGGTCAGGGTTCATTAGTCGGCTCAATCTTTGGCTACGATGATGAAATTGTTTCAGAACTGGTCATGAACACCGCCAGTTTCCATGGTCGCATGGTGTTGATCAATCGTGACAGTGCAAAGTTTTCAACAGGTCATGGTTCTCCTCTACCACACATGACACATGGTGGGCCGGGACGTGCTGGTGGTGGCGAAGAAATGGGTGGCATCCGTGGTGTTATGCACTATATGCAGCGCACAGCATTACAGGGTTCTCCGACTATAATCAGTAAAATTTGCAAAAAATATATTGGCAATGCCAGACAAACAAAAATTGAGCAACACCCTTTCAGGTTACATTTTGAAGAATTAGAGATAGGACAAACACTGATATCCCAGCCACGTACAATCACCTTAGATGATATTGAAAAATTTGCTGATTTAAGTGGCGATCGCTTTTATGCCCATATGGATGAAAAAGCCGCCAGTGCAAATCCATTTTTTGATGGCAGGGTTGCGCATGGTTACTTTATCGTATCTATGGCTGCGGGTTTATTTGTAGAACCCAGTCCAGGCCCAGTATTGGCCAACTATGGCGTGGATGATTTACGTTTTACCGAGCCTGTATATCCAGGTGATGATCTAACTGTGCGATTGACCTGTAAACAGAAATCCTATAGACGTGGTAAAGGTTATGGCGAGGTACGCTGGGATATTGCCATCAGTAATCAAAATGACGAAGTAGTTGCGCAATATGACATATTAACCATGGTGGCTTCAAACCTAGAAGAGTTTTGTGATGATTAGATCATTTTTTAAATTAATCCTCAAAATTTTTGGCTGGAAGGCTATTAATATTCTTCCAAAAGAAAGTCGCTATGTCGTCATAGCTGCCCCTCACACCAGCAATTGGGACTTTCCATTGGGCATGTGTTATATAATTTCAGCAGGTGTGCCATTTAGATATATGGGTAAAGACGCCCTATTTAAGTGGCCGCAAAAATATTTATTTAGAGCATTAGGTGGTTTTGGTGTCGATAGAAACAACAAAAACAAATTAACCACCCGCATGGCAAATTTTATTAACTCTCAAGATAAAATTGCCTTGGCTTTGTCACCAGAAGGAACCCGATCCAATATTAAATATTGGCGCTCAGGTTTTTATTATATTGCTTTAGAAGCACAGGTACCCATCGCTTTAGCCGTTTTGGATTATAAAAATAAAGAAGTTGGTATAAAAAAATCATTTATGCCATCTGGTGATATCAAAGCAGATATGGAGATTATAAGAAGCTTTTATAAAAATGTAAAAGGTAGGTTTCCTGAAAAACAGGGTCCAATTGAAACAAAACCACAGTAAAAATGATCCATCTGCATACATATGACATATGGAACGTGGCTAAATCCAGTTCCAAAAAATTATTAACAAGTAACCTGGCCAAATATGCAGGTATCAAAGTGTCTGAGGTAAAACTTCGATACAATAAAAATGGCAAACCAACAATAAAAGGCCTGAGTTTCTCAATCAGCCATTCACAAAACGTTTTGGTCCAGGCCTTTACAAAAAATGGCGAGATAGGAGTTGATGTAGAATATAAAAATAGCAAAAGAAAATATTTAGCGGTGGCAAAAAGGTATTTCCACCCCTATGAACACCAGTATTTACAATCTCTGGATAAATCAGCAGCAATAAACTGTTTTTATCATCTTTGGACAGCAAAAGAAGCAGTTTGCAAAGCCAAAGGAGGTCGCTTATGGTATTATTTGGCAGATAACTATTTAGAAAATAGCTGCTCAGGAAAGAAAAAAAACATGGTTAAATCAATCAAAGGCTTAAATATCTTACAATTTAACGAGATTAAGAACTTTAGCTTAACAATCGCTACCCAGTTTAAGCCTGAAAAAGTGAGTTTTATCCATGAATAAATTTATAAGCCTGATTTTAATATCTCTGTTGTTGAGCGCTTGTCATCCCAGCTCTGAAACAATCAAGCAAGTTAACCAATTAACTCATAGCAAAAAAGATAAGACACTAAAATGTCCTGAGGGCAATAATAAACGTTGTGCGATTGATACACCATTACTGGTTTTGTATAATGAATCAATCAATCATGGCAGGGACTACTTAACCTTGCTGGAAAAAGGTGAGGATTCGTTATTAATACGCTTACATTTAATTAAATCTGCTCAAAAAAGTATTGATATCCAAACTTTTATTTGGGTTAATGATGAATCTGGACATTTGGTTTTAGCCGAACTGTTAGAAGCAGCTAAACGTGGAGTTAAGGTAAATATTATTATTGATCAATTATTTTCCATGGGTAATAGCTGGTTTTTATCAGAGTTGGCAACCTTACATGAAAACTTAAATATTCGCATGTTCAATCCAACGTTTAATGAGGGGCACACCTCAACATTTGATTTTTTAAGTGCTTTGGCCTGCTGTTTATATAACTTGAATAGAAGAATGCACAATAAACTGTTTCTGGTTGATGACAAGTATGGCATAAATGGTGGAAGAAACTATAGCGACAGGTATTTTGACTGGGATGAAAGTTTTAATTACCGTGATAGAGATGCACTGGCAATTGGTCAAGTTGCCAAGGAAATGAAGCGTTCTTTTACTCATTTCTGGAACTCACAATGGGTCGTTCCTTTAGAGAATCTTGATGATATTGCTTACCGGATTTTAAAAAACCAGAAAAAAGAATCTAAATGGGATGCCGCTCAGAAATCCAGATCAATTCAATTGAATATACGCTCTTTTGATTACCATCATATTAAAAAGACCTTTGTTGATACGGCCGTCGCAGTAGAAGCTATAGAGTACTTTAGTGATGTACCCGAAAAATTATTTGTCAACGATAAAAAAGCAAGAAAAGAATATAAGCTAATGAGCCTGAAAATCAAAGAACTCATCTCTTCAGCCAATAAAAGTTTATTATTTCAAACACCTTATCTGGTTCTCAGTCGCAAAGCGTACAGGGCATTAAAATCCTTACGAAAATCAAAACCACATGTAAGTATTTCGGTTTCAACAAACAGCTTATCATCAACCGATGCCTTTTATGTTTATGCGATTTCTTTTAAACACAAAAAGAAATATTTAAAAAAAATTCAATTAAATATTTTTGAATATAAAAAAGACCCTGCAAATAAAGCGGAAATATTTGGACAAGAACATGCAACCAGTAACACCAGATTCGGACTTCATGCAAAATCTATTGTTATTGATGATTATATTTCACTTATAGGTTCACATAACTTTGATCAACGATCAGATATTCTTAATACCGAGTCTGGATTTATAATACAGTCAGCTGAACTGGCCAATAAATTATCCACTTATATCAAAAATGACATGCAGGCAGACAATGCTTGGGTTATTGCACCTAATAAAAAAATCCCTGTTTTGAGCTTTTTTAGTGGTATGATTGCCACAGTATCTCGATCCTTGCCAGTATTGGATGTTTGGCCTTTTCGATATTCGAGCAGTTTCCAATTACGTCCAGGAAAAATAGCCGTGGGAATAAATCATAAGGATTTTTATAGAAACTATCTTAATGTCGGTAGTTTTCCTGATGTAGAGTTGTCATCCAAGCAAATACAAACGATAATAATCAGCGCTTTTGCAGGATTTGCAGAACCATTTATGTAATAAGGTAATAGAGACTCATCAAGAGGTCAATAATGAAAAATAAAATTTTAGGATTTATAATAGTTTTAGGGCTACTGTCGATTTATCCAGTTTGGCGATATTTTACTAATGCCAATACTTTCGCTAAAGCAATCTTAGAGCATGCCTCTGGATTGGGGAATTGGTCACATCGTTCAATCAGTAGTAATTTTGATGGCGAAATTACCATAAACGGTTTAACTTTTAAACCAAATAACTATGAACAAACTTTTGAAATTGATAGCCTGACTATTAAAACAAATCCTATGTTCTTATTAAAGAGTAGTGCACTAAAACTGGATTATATGTTACCTGAATCATTATCCATATCCATTAATACTGTCATATTGGGTGATAATTCAGATGTTATTTTAGATGCTTTAAGAGAAGACAGCATGTGGATGTTGATGGCTGGTTTTGCAGGCAGTTTTGGCTGTGATCGAGAATCATACACTTCATTTGATAAAATAAGCTGGCAACAAATCTTAGATAAAGATCAGGTATTTAATGTTGATTTATATTATTCACGACAACTTAATGGTAGCCTTGATGTGGACTTGATTCTTGATGCTGAAAACCTGTTTTCCAGCACTTGGTCGAGTAATTTAAAATCAAGTTATAACGACGACCAAATCATATTTGATGAACTAATAGTAGATAAACTCTATTATCATTATTTGGATAATGGCTTCAATCTCAAGAGAAATAATGCCTGTATGCAAAATTACAAGTCCTCTTTCGCAGCCTATAGATTAAGTTCTGCAGAACATGTACAACAATATCTTCGTAGCCATTTCTCTAAAGAATTACCCTCTGTATTGATAAACTGGTATCAAAGGATGCTCGCTCCAGATGTCGAATATAATGCAATAATCACCCTTAATGAACGAAAATATTTAAATGATGTTTATGGAATCGACCAAAGAGACCTCTATGAAAACTCACTGGTAGAAGTTGCAACCACAGAAAATGATTATTTACCCATTGCTCTAAAAGAAATTGATTTTACCAATATTGATTCTGAATTACTCAGAAAAGAAAACACAAAAAGACAGCAGCGGGAAAAACAAAAACAACTTGATACTAAAAATCAGAATAAGAATAAAAACAAACCAACCATTTATACAACTGGCAACAAAAGCTCAAGAAAAATACCAACCAATAAATTAAATACCATAATAGGTAAAAAAATACGCATTAAGACATTAAGAGGTAGACCTATCGTTGGTTACCTGAGAAATGTTACTGCAAAAAATATATCTGTGGAGACCATATTTAAAACAGGGCGAGCAAAATTGATCATTGATCTTGATAAGATTGCATCGGTTGAATTGATGAAATAGTCATGGTTGCTAAATATGGTTATTTACCAATATTGATAATAACCTTAATCATCACCATACTGGTTTCCCTATCCCTGGGTAGTCAATATATACCCATATCTGAACTGTGGCAGGATCAATTGGGACAATTTCGACAAATAGTACTGTCTATTCGTTTCCCTCGCATTATAAATGCCGTAACCGTTGGAGCCCTACTATCAATGGCTGGTTTAATGATACAAAACCTGGTGAAAAACCCATTGGCAGACCCTTATATTCTTGGCCTTTCAGGTGCATCTGCCAGTGTGCAATTGGTCATTATTGCTAGCGGCCTAGTTTTGCCCTTTTGGCTGTTTATGCTAGCTGGCTTTCTGGCAGCCATTTTCTCTTTACTGTTATTAATATTATTATCGTCTAAAAAAAGCTTAAATACCAGTCACTTACTTTTAAGCGGTGTCGTTATAGCTTTTGCCTATGGTGCTATTATCAGCCTTGTTTTAACATTAAGCCCTCTTTCAACAACCAAACCAATGTTATTCTGGTTAATGGGTGACTTGTCTTACTCTCAGCTTGCCGTTTTTCCCATTGTTTTATTGATTATTGGCATGCTGTGGGCACAAAAATACCACAAAGAATTGGATTTATTGGCACGCGGTGATTTTTTTGCACAAAAATGTGGTGTAAATGTCAAAAAAATTAACTTTATCTTATTAATAACCACATCAGTTTTTACTGCTATCGCTGTGAGTATGGCAGGGACAATAGGCTTTGTTGGATTAGTGGTACCACATATTTCCAGATTACTGGTTGGTAATGTTCATGCAAAACTCATCCCATTATCGGCCCTTTTGGGTGCCATCGTGTTGTTAATTGCTGATACATTTGCCAGAACAATAGTCGCTCCCATTCAATTACCGGTTGGAATTTTTACTGCCATCTTTGGTGTACCCGTATTTTTACTATTATTGCGTAAAAGAGCATGATTTCGATAAAAAATCTGTCCATTGAAAGTCATAAGAGTTTATTGATTTCACAACTTAATGTTCATTTTAAGCAGGGTGAATTTTGGGCGATACTTGGAAAAAACGGATCAGGTAAGACAACCCTACTACATACATTAGCTGGATTTTTAAACTACAAAGATGGCAGTATAAAAATCAATGATACTGAGCTAAAGTCACTCAGTATATTATCCAGAGCACAGAGTATTTCATTATTACCTCAAACTTTAGAAGCCAGTCTCAATTGTACAGTTACCCAATCTATATCATATGGAAGGTATCCTTGGCATAAAAATAAATATGATAAAGAAACTGAAGAAAGCATAGTCAATACCGCAATCAAAGCCATGGAACTTGAAGATATAAAAAATGACAGCATTCAAAAAATATCAGGTGGAGAACTCAGAAAAGTTGAAATTGCCACCATTCTGGCTCAAGACAGCGAAACTATGATGTTAGATGAACCACTCAACCATTTAGACATCACATTTCGTTTTAAATTAATGGAACTGCTCAAGCAACTTAGTAAAAATAAAACCATTATTATTGTAACCCATGATATACAATACGTTCAGGAATATTGCTCTCATGTCATCATGCTGCTGGATAATTCTCGCACAATTATTGGTAAAGCCAATGATATAATGACCAAAGAAAATTTAAATACGATGTTAGGAATATCTCTACCCAATAAATTTATGAACAAGACTTTATGAATAACAGCCAATCACTATCATCAATATTATCTCCTATAATTAAACAATTATATAAAAAAGATATTATTGCTAAAAAAGATGCCTCCAGAATATTACGTAATTCAAAACTGACATCTGCAACATCAGTACACCCATATGTCACCCTATCTGACTACAAGTTAACCAACAACCACACAGGAAAGCCTATTTCTATAGAGTTTATTACTCAATTTGTGGCAGAACTTAATCACATAGATTACATGAAAGTTGATCCAACCAAGGTTAATGTTAATAAGGTCACCTCTGCTGTTTCTCAGGCCTATGCAACTAAACATAAAATACTGCCAGTAGATATCTCTACTGATACAGTTACCTTTGCTGTAGCTGACCCAGGTGATCTTTCCTGGGTTGAAGAGCTACAACGTATCCTGAAACTAAATGTAATCAGGGTACATTCAAACCCTTTGGATGTACAACGCCTGTTATTTGAATTTTATGGGGTTAATCGCTCAGTAAAACACGCGCAAAAACAACACAAAGGTAGAACTTTAGACCCAATACTCAATTTGGAACAATTGGTAAAACTGGGACAAAAAGGTGATTTGTCTGGGGATGATCAACACATTGTTACTATCGTTGACTGGCTGTTACAGTATGCGTTTGAGCAAAGAGCCAGTGATATTCATCTTGAGCCAAAACGCGAAGAGTCAATTGTCAGATTCAGAATTGATGGCCGCCTGCATAATGTATATGTATTGCCAACACAGGTAATGGCAGCAGTGGTTAGCCGCATTAAAATCTTGTCTCGCATAGATGTCGCAGAAAAGAGGAAACCACAGGATGGGCGCATAAAAACCCTATCATCCGATAACAAAGAAGTTGAGTTACGTGTCTCAACCATGCCCACTACTTTTGGTGAAAAATGTGTGTTGCGTATTTTTGACCCTGATGCTGTGGTAGAAAGGTATGAAGACTTAGGCTTTTCAGCAGATGAAGTTAAACAATGGCAACAAATGATCAATCGCCCGCATGGAATCGTTTTAGTAACAGGACCAACGGGATCAGGTAAAACCACAACCCTATACTCAACCTTAAGGAAACTGGCAACCGAAGAAGTCAACGTCTCATCTGTTGAAGATCCCATAGAAATGGTCTTTCAGGAACTCAATCAAATGCAAGTTAATCCAAAGATTGGTTTAGAGTTTTCCAGTGGTATCAGAACCCTGATGCGACAGGATCCTGATATTATAATGGTTGGAGAGATTCGTGACCTGCAAACAGCCAAAATGGCGGTACAAGCATCACTAACTGGACATTTGGTCTTATCAACATTACACACCAACGATGCGCCATCAGCAATCAATAGGTTGTTAGACCTGGGCGTGCCCGATTATTTATTAAGATCAACCTTGGCTGGTGTCATAGCACAAAGGCTGGTGCGCCTCTTGTGTCCCCATTGTAAAAAATCCATCAATGTTGATGCTGAAGCATGGATATCACTGATACACCCCTGGAATTTGGAAATGCCAGATAAAATTTATCAAAAAGTTGGCTGCTTGGAGTGTAGAAATACTGGATATCATGGCAGAACAGGCGTCTATGAAATCATGCCTGTTACATCAAACTTGCGTAAATTAATTAAAGATAAAGTACCTTCTGAATCAGTTGCGGCTGAATCATACCGCACAGGCATGCAACCATTGAGGTTATCAATTGCCAATTTATTAAAAACTGGACGAACATCTCTGGAAGAAGCCTTGAAATTAGCACCTCCTGATTATGATTGATAATGTATATCCATGACTAAAATAATAGCAATCATTCAAACAGGTCAACCCGTTAAATCCGCCTTGCAAAAATATGGTGATTTTGATGCTTGGTTTATCAAAGCGATGGATATAGATAGAAAAAAAACCAAAACCTTCCGCGTCTATGATGAATTAGTGTTTCCTGAAATAGAAGATATTGCAGGATTAATAATTACAGGTTCACCCGCTATGCTCACACAAGAGCTTGACTGGAGTGAAATAACCATACACTGGCTTAAACGATTTTTAGACCTGGAAATACCCGTACTGGGTGTCTGTTATGGTCATCAACAACTGGCGAAATTACTGGGTGGCACCGTTGACTGGAATCCAAATGGCAGACAAATGGGACAGGTTGATATGCACTTAAAACCTGAAGCACAGCAGGATGATTTATTTGCATCAACACTAAAACAGTCCCAGCAGTTGCAGCCACAAAATAATACCCTCAAATTTTTAGCGACTCACCAGCAGTCTGTTATTAATTTACCCGACCATATTACCATCCTGGGAACGACAGAACTGGATCCTTACCACTGTTTTCGATATAAAAATCATATTTGGGGCTTACAGTTTCATCCTGAATTTACTGCGGATATATGCATAGATTACATACAAGCACGAACTGCGGATCTGGTTAAAGAAGGCCTAAATCCAACACAGATGATCAAAAATATCGAGAACCTTGAAAATGGAAAACCTTTATTACAAAGATTTAAAGAGCTGTGTTTTCATTTTAACTGAATTTCATCTCTTTTCAATGGCTTTAAGTAATACTTAAAGCTGTAGCTTGTACTGGTACACTCACAAACCTTATTTTATATCCTGTAAAAAGGGCAACTCCTGTCTTATTGTATCGACCTTTAACAGGTCTAGCTCAGTTACTAAATATTCCTGCTCTATGCCTCCTTTGGATAAACTGACTCCAAAAGGATCAAACACCTGCGAACCACCAATATAATTGAGCCCATTGCCATCCTTGCCAATTCTATTAACACCTACAATAAAACATTGATTTTCTATCGCTCTGGCCTTCAATAATGTTTGCCAATGGTCCTGTCTTGTTTCTGGCCAGCTTGCTATGACAAAAATCACCTGAACCTGTTTTGCCACCTTTCTAAAAAGCTCAGGAAAACGCAGATCATAACATATAAACACACTGGCTTTGACTCCATCAATTTCAAAAACCACCTGTTGATTACCTGTCATATATGACTGATCTTCGCCCGCATGAGAATAGGGATAATTTTTAATATATTTTGCCTTAATAATTCCTTGCCGATTGATCATCAGTGCCATATTACTGGCCTGATTGTCATTTATCTCCGTTAAGCCAGCGATAATGTTGATGTGATGTTTTTTGGCTAATTCAGAGAGTTTTTGACTACTGAGACCACCTGGGCGCTCAGCAACCGCAGCACTATTCATAGAAAATCCACTGTTAAACATTTCGGGGAAAATCACTAAATCACAGGCATTCACTTGTGCCTGCTGAATAAACTTTTCAGCACGATGTAGATTTTCCCGCCTGTTCTCCCAAACTATATTGAGTTGAATACTGGCGATTTTCATCAAATGACCTCTATAATTGTTATTATGCCGCAGGCTTAATATGCACACATCTGATATTGTACTTGAGATTGGGTATTGGCTCTTGGTTTTTAGATTTAATGAGTATAAAATTAATAGCTGAGATATATTAACCCGAATATTTCATAGAATAATGGAATTTAGGTGGGAAATGACAAAATAGATTGGGTAAATATTGCTTTATGCCTAGTTATTCATAGGCTTAAAGCGATTTTACCCAAGCTATGAAGTCATTTTTTTCATAAAACCATTCAGGTACAAACTGTAACCGCAACAATTTAAGGATAAGTATATGAAATATATAATAAATATAGCTGTTTTACACCGATTGTATGAAATATTCGGGTTGAGGTTTTATGATGAATGACTATTTCGACTACTGGAAACTATTGGCTGGACTTGGTTTATTTCTATTTGCCATGCGCCAGCTTGAGAGTGCCTTAAAACAACTATCTGGCAAACGTTTTCAACTCGCCCTTAGTCATTCAACCAAAAGCCCACTGCGATCTGTTTTTGCAGGCATGGTTACCACCACCATCGTACAAAGCAGCTCACTGGTCAGTTTAATTGTGCTGGCTTTTGTTGGTGCTGGTATTATCCCTTTAGTCAATGCTATTGGTGTCGTTTTGGGCTCAAATCTAGGAACCACCTTTACTGGCTGGGTAGTTGCAACTTTAGGTTTTAAATTTAATCTGGCTACATTTATTTATCCAATGATGGCTGTAGCAGGGTTAGCCTATGGCTTGCTCAAAGGACAATGGCAATCATTTGCCCTGTTTGTACTTGGTTTAGCCTTATTGTTAATGGGGCTGGATTTTATGAAAGACAGCGCCAGCACACTAACCGAGCAGGTTGATATCTCACTGTTAAGTGGCTATCCATTGATTGTCTACTTATTGCTAGGGACTGTATTGACAGCCATTATTCAATCCAGTTCTGCGGTTATGATGTTAACACTCAGTGCCCTGTATGCTGGCATTATACCATTGCCAGAGGCCGCTGCTTTGGTGATTGGTGCTGATTTGGGAACCACAAGTACAGTTATACTCGGTAGTATGCAGGGAACAGTTGCCAAACGCCGTCTGGCAATGGCTCACGTATTATTTAATTTATTTGTCGATGCATTGGCATTTGCTGCACTGCTGCCACTATTGAAATTAATTGCAATACTAAACATCACCGACCCTTTATATGGCCTGGTGGCATTTCACAGCCTGTTTAATTTATTTGGTATATTGTTATTTATGCCTTTCATTAAGAAGTTTGCCCAGTTTTTACAACACTGGATTAAAACCGATGAACAACAGATAGAGCTCTATATTCATAGCGTCCCAGAAGATGTCACCGATGCAGCATTAGAGGCACTAACCAAAGAAACACGTCACTTGCTGTATCTGGTGATGCATTTAAATTTACGCTTTTTGCAAATTGATCCCAATAAAATCATGACTACCAAAACTGAGTTTTCTTTTCCCAAACAGTTGCTCCTATCCAGTCATAGAGAACACTATATTGCCATAAAAAAACTGGAAGGGAAAATAATTAACTACGCTCTTAAAATTAAGATCGGTGAAGAAAGTGCTATTAAATCAAAAAGTAAGACCGATCAGATTTCCCACAGAATAGATAGTTTAATGAAAGCAATTCGCTCAGGAGTTTATTCAGCTAAATCTCTTAAGGATATTGATGAAAACCTTAATTCTTTCAACATTCAAAATAACGACACCCTGACAAAATATTTTGATCAATTAAAAGCCTCTGCCGAGTCTTTCTATCTAGTCATGTATACTTTACTAAACGACCAAAATAGCAATGCTTTGATTTTTGAAGAGCTACAGGCTTTAAAGGAAAAGTCAGAGGATTTTCATCATGCTTTTGCTCATAAAATCTACAAAAAGATGAGTGGTATCCACCTAACATCACTGGATTTATCCACCTCTCTCAATGTAAACAAGGAAATGGAAACCTCCGAAGGAGCTTTGATTAAGGCTCTGGAGTTATTTTAAAAATTATCTTTTTATGGCCTTTTCATAAAGCTGTATATAATCAGCGGCTGTCATCTTTGCCATCAACATGCCAATAAACTCATAGGGAATAGCATCTATTTTTTTAAACCTGACACAACTTTTACCCATATTGAGCTTATATTTGCTGTACTGAGGATACTTTTCCTGAAACCATGTCAACAATACTTCATCTGCATAAAGCCCCATATGATGTAACGCTATAAAATTTTTTTGTGAGGCAATACTGGCAAAGGGCAAGGCAGTGTTTTTTGTACAGTGGTATCCAGCAGGATAAATTGACAGCGGAATGGTATAATGTAGCATGCCATTAGCTATATTCTCTGCAAATCCTTCTGGTAGGTTTTCTACAACTGTATTTCTTAATTTACTCAATGCCTTTTGTCTTTGTTCTGGCTGCTGCTCTATATATTCAGTAATATTTTTATTATCTAATGAATTCATGCTTATCATCATACCATGGTTTATATAGAAATTTCTCACAGTATGCCTGTTCCTTGAATGACAACACCCTGATTAGAATCAAACATTTGACTCTAAGCATCCATATGCTACAATTAAGATCAATTAATTGACTCTAATTTTTATATGTTACAAATATCACAAAAAGAAATCCAAGACCGCCTTCATTTTGATAATCCTTGGTGGGAAACATCAAGTATAGAAAAGCGTTATAAGGATTTCCCCAGGAGGTTCTACTTCAAATCATTTCATGAATTAATCATAGAAAAGTCGATCAATAGAGCCGTGGTATTAATGGGACCAAGGCGTGTTGGAAAAACAGTGATGGTATATCACTCAATCAACGATTTATTAAAAGAGGGCATTCTGGCGAGTAATATCTTGTATGTATCACTTGAAACTCCAATTTACACAGGATTATCATTGGAAAAAATAGTTAACCTTTTTAAAAGTGAGTTCAATCATGATAGAGACAGTGAGCTATTTATTGTCTTTGATGAAATACAGTATTTAGCAGGGTGGGAAGTACATTTAAAGTCTCTTGTTGACTCATATCCAACATATAAATATATTGCTACTGGGTCTGCTGCTGCCGCATTAAAACTTAAAAGTAAAGAGTCAGGGGCAGGTCGCTTTACAGATTTTCTATTGCCGCCATTAACTTTTGCTGAGTATTTATCTTTTATTAAAAAGGCAAATGACTTGATTATTATAGACCACAGCTCTAACTATAAGACACCTGATATTAATAAACTGAATAAGGAATTCATTAACTATTTAAATTACGGAGGATATCCAGAGGCCGTATTTTCAACCTTAATCCAGGAGGATAGTTCAAGATACATTAAAAGTGATATTATTGATAAAGTTTTACTTAGGGATTTACCCAGCCTTTATGGAATAAACGATGTACAAGAATTAAACAAATTATTTACCACCATCGCCTATAACACGGGCAATGAAATATCATTAGAGGCACTCTCTAAATCATCAGGCGTATCAAAAAACACCATTAAGAAATATATAGAGTATCTCGAAGCTGCTTTCTTAATAAAGATAGTCAATCGAATTGATATAACATCCAAAAAATTTAAACGGGCAACATCCTTTAAAGTCTATTTAAGCAATCCATCCATGCGGGCAGCACTTTTTGGCCCCATTACTTCAGATCACGAATTTATGGGCGCTCAGACTGAAACGGCTATCTTTAGTCAGTGGTTTCATAGTAAAAGTATAGATAACCTACATTACGCCAGATGGAAACATGGCGAAGTGGACATTGTTTTTTTAGATGAGGTGATGATGAAACCTGATTGGTGTGTTGAGGTAAAATGGTCAGACTTAGCATGTTCAGACAGCAGAAGAATAAAAGGACTGATAGCATTTAGTAAAAAAAATAATTTAACTAATACCTTGGTCACAACCAAAACCATATCACAAGAACGGATAATTGATGATATAACCGTTAAATTTCAACCCAGTTCAGTGTATGCCTACACAATTGGTGCTAACATTTTAGGTAAAAAATATTTTAAAACTGGAGATATTGGTCATTTAACAGAAAGATAATACTTTGAAGTCACTTACAATATTAACTGCTGTGTTAGCCCGAATATTTCATACAATCGGTGTGAAATAGCTGTATTTATTATATATTTCATATGCTTAGGTCTAAATTGTTACGGTTACAGTTTGTACCTGAATGGTTTTATGAAAAAAATGACTTCATAGCTTTGGTAAAATTGCTTCAAGCCTATGAATAACTAGGCATAAAGCAATTTTACCAAATCTATTTTGTCATTTCCCCCCTACTACCATTCTTGTATGAAATATTCGGGCTAGAAGCTGGTCAGTTCATGCTTAACTCGGAGAAACTAGCAAAGCCTCTGGCTCTCATTTGTATTGAGAACTGTTGAAAGACAATAAACACCTTAATCCCAGTGATTGCATTAACTTTTGAACATAGAGGTATGAACTGACCTTTATAATATTATGTACCACAAAAGGTTTTGTACGGCCCAAACTCTTTAGGAGCTGGGTTGGCATATTTTTGCAGGCCAGTTCTTTCATCATAAGGGCTGGCCAATACCGTTAATAACCTTTCAAATGGCTTAAAATCATTGTCTTGTTCAGCCGCTTGTAAGGCTTCTTCAACCAAGTGGTTACGAGCAATATAGATGGGGTTAACGGCATTCATTGACTCAATTTTTGTATCCAATGATCGTGAGTCAGATAAAAATCGTTGCATCCATTTTTTGTACCATTGATCAAATTTTTGTGGATCATCAAATAATTTTTTTGCACTTTGTGTTTCTGCCTTTGCCGCATCGCTAAGACCACGAAAAAACTGAGTAAAGTCAACATTTTGTCCTTGCATCATTTCGAACAAATCGTTTGCCAATTCTAAATCACCTGCTTCAACATCTACTAAGCCAAGCTTGGCTGTCACTTTTTTTAGCCATTGGTTTTGATAAATGCGGTTAAATGCTTGAATTTCTTCAGTGGCAATTTCAACGGATTTTTCCTTATCATCATCTAATAACGGTAACAATGTTTCGGCAAACCTGGCCGTGTTCCACTGTGCCATGTAGGGTTGCTTGCCTAAGGCATAACGGCCTTTTCTATCAATTGAGCTAAAGGACGCATTGGCATCATAGTTATCAATAAAGGCACAGGGTCCAAAGTCTATGGTTTCACCAGAAATGGCCATGTTATCGGTATTCATGACACCGTGAACAAAGCCGACCAATACCCACTGTGCGATTAATGCTGCTTGTCGATCACGCACCGATCTTAACAGGCCAAGGTATGGATTTTTTATTCCTGCTAGCTCAGGGAAATGTCGCTTAATGGTGTAATCTGCCAGCAGTTTTACCTTGTCTTGCTCATGCCTTGCTGCAAAATATTGGAAGGTACCGACACGTATATGACTACTTGCCACCCGTGCCAAAACCGCGCCATCCAATAACTGTT
>JAESTH010000125.1 GCA_016763695.1 Alcanivoracaceae bacterium | reverse complement strand
CATCAAGCTCAGCATCCAAAGTAAAAGTTTGCCCTAGCTGCAAAACTACTTTACTGGTTTTAAATCGTGCGATACGAATTTTTGGCCCTTGCAAATCGGCGAGAATGCCAACTTCAGTATTTAATTCTTTGGCAGCTTGACGTACTAATTGCGCGCGATCAATATGCTCCTGTGCCGTACCATGAGAAAAATTTAAGCGCACAAGGTTAACACCCGCCTTGATTAAGGCCTTTAATGACACTAGGTCACTGGTTGCTGGACCCAATGTCGAAATAATCTTTGTGTGTTTAATCATCGTGTTACTACCTTTTTAATATTGTCAAATAATATAATTATCAATGTTTCTTAACGTCTCAGAAATGGCGCTAATGTAGAACCGTCGACGCATGCCGAGCATCTGTTTAAGCCTCGCCTTTCACATAAAAAAAATTGGCTCCAACACTAATGTCCGGCGCACGTCCTACTTTTAATAGCTTATCGCATAGGTCTAATCTTAATTTAGTATTTCCACTGCAGGCAATGTTCTTCCTTCTAAGAATTCTAAGAACGCGCCACCCCCAGTTGAAACATAAGAAATTTGTTTGCTAATACCCAATTGATCGATTGCAGCTAACGTATCACCACCACCGGCAATGGAAAATGCTGAACTACCTGCGATAGCTTGTGCTAAGTGTTTAGTGCCGTGATTAAACTCGGCAAATTCGAACACGCCTACAGGGCCATTCCACACAATAGTTTTCGCTTGTTGTAACACCTGGATATAAATTTTTTCAGTTTGCGGGCCAATATCTAAAATCATATCGTCAGTGGCAACTTTATTAACCGCTTTAATTTCTGCGGGTACTGCCGCGGAAAACTCTTTCGCTACGCGCACATCAACCGGTAACGGTATCGCTGAACCACGTTGCCGTGCCAAATCCAATAATTGTTTCGCATCAGCCAACAAGGCTTCTTCATAGAGAGATTTTCCGACAGGAAAACCACTCGCGGCTAAAAAAGTATTCGCGATGCCACCACCAACAATTAACTGATCAACTTTTTCGGACAGACTTTCTAATACGGTTAATTTACTGGAAACTTTAGAGCCACCAACAATCGCCAACATGGGCCTGGCTGGATTATCCAGTGATTTTCCTAATGCAGCCAGCTCGCCAGTCAATAAAGGACCAGCTGTTGCGATAGGAGCAAATTGTGCCACCCCATAAGTTGAAGCCTGTTTTCTGTGAGCGGTACCAAAGGCATCCATGACATAAATATCACATAAACTGGCCATTTTTTTGCATAAAGCTTCATTATTGACTTTTTCACCGACATTGAATCTGACATTTTCTAACAATACCAATTGTCCTGGCTCGACCTCCACATCATCTAACCAGTCTTTAAGCAGTTTGACATTTTGATCCAATGCTTGAGATAAATAATCAGCCACAGGCTGTAGTGAAAACTTTTCTTCATACTGACCTTCTGTTGGACGCCCAAGATGAGACATCACCATGACAGCTGCACCTTTTTCCAGTGCCAGTTTTATGGTTGGTAATGATGCGGTTATTCTTTTATCACTGCTGATCACCCCGTCTTTTATAGGTACATTTAAATCCTGTCGTATCAATACCCTTTTATTTTTTAAATCCTGATTTTGCATTGTTAATATTTTCATAAGCATTTAATCTCAGTAAAATTATTTATTTGTAACTCACCCCTCTAGTCATTACCGCCAATGCGGCAATCTCACAAACAATCCTGATTATTATCACTACATCTAGTCATTTTTTTCAGTAGACTCCTGTTTTCACAGGCATGATTGGGTAAGTCGTTACATTTATTTTAAGCTTTTTTCATTGTAGTAGCGGATATAAATTTTATTCATATTAGCCATCGCTAATATAAGGTGTGCATTATACTACCACTATTTGCATTTGTTCATGAGGGATATCATCTTCCAGATAAAATTTACCAGTACTTTTAAAACCCAGTCCTTGGTAGAAACCGGTTAAATAGGACTGGGCTGAGACGATTATTGTTACACTTTCTTTATTATGGTTATTATGTCGAATAGTATTAATACAACTTTTCATAATGATGGTTGCCAAGCCGTGTTTTCTGTAGTTTTCATTAACAACAACACGACCTATGTGGATAACATTATCCTCAGCACTTATAACCCTCGCATAAACAGCAATGACATCAGCATCTTTAATAAAGATATGTTGTGACTGTTGATCTTGATTATCCAGGTCTTGATAGGGGCAATTTTGTTCTACACAAAATACTTGAACACGCAATGCCAGGATGGAGTATAGCTCTATTTTTGTTAGCTCATCAAAAGATTTTGCTAGCACTTTGGAAGAATTTAACATTTGTCACATTTTCTTAACTTGAGATGTGTTATTCTAGCACCAATACCAATAGATTGAATGCCTTATGAAAAAATTAATTAAATGGATAATGGGGATTATAATTACGCTAGTAGTACTTGTGATTATTGCAGCTGTGGTTCTGCCACTAGTCATTGACCCAAATGATTATAAAGATAGTATTGAAAATAAAATTAAACAACAAATAGGCAGGCAGGCACATCTGGATGGAGAAATACAGTGGTCAGTATTCCCGTGGATAGCCTTAACTTTTAATGATGTCAGCATAGATAATGAAAAGGGCTTTAAAGGTGAAAGCCTTGCTAACATTCAACAACTTTCAGCCAGAGTTAAGCTGTTACCATTGTTACGAAAAAACATAGAAGTAGGACATATTATCATTGATGGTGCCGAGATTAATTTGCAAATTGCTAAAAATGGTAATAGTAACTGGCAAAAAATATTAACCCATTTGAAAAGTGATACAACACCAAGCTCCGAAACCAATGATGAAAACGACAGTAGCTCACTCAACATTGCAGGTGTGAGCTTACAAAATATCAATTTAAACTATACTGACACACAAACAAATACCAAAGCCAACATAAGTAAACTGGCACTTACTATCGGCGAAATTAGTGCCAGCATGCCAACAAATATAGACTCATCCATGCATATCAACATGCCAGAAACAGGGCTGGATGTTGATTTTTCTACTGAGATCATTATTAACAATTTATTGAGTGATACTGGCATGCAAATTGAAGTTAATGATTTTACGATTTTTGGAAAAATGAGTGGAGAAAGCACCATACCACTAAAAATCAGCCTGCAACAAAAAGGCCATATTGATTTGTCCACGGATACTTTGTCTTTGCAGGAAATATTGATCTCAGCAGGTGACGCCAGGATTTCCAGTAACCTAACAGGCAAAAATATGACTAACAATATGCAATTGTCTGGTTCTTATCAGCTCTCAACATTTGATTTTAATAGTTTTGTAAGTGACTTAACGGGTTCACCCATTGTTAGTAGCGATGTGTTATCAGATTTCTCCAGCACAGGTACATGGTCTCTTGCAGGCAGCCATTTGCAAATTGCAGAGCTCAATATTAAATTTGATGAAACCATTGTCAAAGGTAGTGCAGATATAAAAAACCTGGAAAATATGAAGGGGATTTTTAACCTGCACATCAACAAACTCAATATTGATGATTTTTTAGGTGATGAAACCAGTTCAGAAAACACCACTAATGCTGCATCCACGGATAATGATGCTATTAACTTTGGACACCTAACAGGAGCTATCAAAATTGATTCTCTCAGTGCCAGTGGCACCACAATGGATAATATTGACATTCAGGTAAAAACCAATAATAGCAAAATGTCATTATCACCAATAAAAGCAGATTTCTATCAGGGTTCACTGGTCACAGCTGTAGAAATTGATACCGCAGCAAAAACCAACAAAGTGCAAGTTTTGCATCAAATGAGTAAAATTCAGGCAGGACCATTATTAACCGACCTTGCCGGCAGTGAACTGTTAACTGGCATAGGTAACCTTGATATTGATCTAAAAATTGATGAACCTTTTAGTGAGGTTCCATTAAAAACAGCACATGGCAAGATTGACTACCGACTTGGAGACGGGGCTATTTATGGCGTTGATGTTTTTGGTATGATGAAAAAAGGCCTCAGTATGCTGTATCCAGAATTAAAACAGGATGCAGATGACGGCGTCAAGAAAACCACTTTTGCCCTGATGCAATTTGATGCTGATATCAATGCTGGTATATTGACTACAAACATATTAAAAATCGAATCACCCTATTTGCAAGTTACTGGTGATGTAACCATTGATTTAATCAACATGACTATCAATGGTTACATTGAGCCAATGTTATTGGATATACCTGATCAACTGGTTTCTGATAAATACAAAATGCTGTTAAATCTGGCTATTCCCGTTAATCTTAGCGGTTCTCTACTAGAACCAACTATCAAGATTGATGCCAAAAAACTACTATTAGCAACTCAAAAAGAACGCATTAATAAAGAAAAAGAGAAATTAAAAGGCAAGTTACTTGATTCGCTATTTGGCAAAAATAAAAATAATACAGACAAATCCTCTTCAGAAAGTGGTAATGAATCAGAAGATAACAAGGATGAAAAACCTAAAAAGAAAGAGTCAGATAAAGATAAATTAAAGAAAAAATTATTGAAAGGACTTTTTGGTGATGGTGGTTGATTTTCTAAGCCATCCCCTTGGTTTTTCATCCAACTGAAGTTTTATTGTGCGCCATTTTTTACAATGAAATTTACAATTGTGTTTAAAATATCTGGGTCTTTAATAGTTAACCTGTGACCCAGATTTTTAGTGGCTAAAAATTGCCCTGACAGCCAAGTTTTTTTTAGAGCATCAAAATCAGCAAAAGGAATAACATCATCCTCCCGATCGTGGATGATCAATACCTCGCTGGATTGTGATATATCATTGCTAATTAAACTACCACCCAGCAATGAGTAGCCAGAACCACTTTCTGCTAAAGAGATAAATTTATTTTTAGCTTTTTCACTCAAATTAATCATTTTGGCAAAGCCATTAAATATATTTATGATACGAGTGGGTGCAGAAACAATAACTACTTTTGCAGGCATTTGATGTATCTTTAATAACACGGCCAGAGCTGCGCCACCAAATGAATGCCCTATCAAAGCCACCGGTTTTTCAAAAAGCTGTTGCTTTAAATCTTCAGATAAACAATATGCATAGTCAGGTATATGAGTGCTTTTACCAGGAGAATCACCATGAGCAGGTCCATCCCAAGCAACTACCTGAAAACCACGATTAACCAGCAATGGAATCAATTTAAAAAATGTCGAACCTCTTGATTCCCAACCATGTAATAACCAAATAACAGGCCCTTGCCCCCAAGTCCGTGCTTTTCGGTGAGATTTAAAGTTTACTTGCTTGCCCGTCAGCAAAAAATCCATTTCCTGTATTGATCTTGCCTTTCTTCTTGGCTGCATAAAAAGTTTAAGTGCCAGCCTTGCTGCCAATTGCGGACTTAAAAATGATAATAATCTAAAAAAATGAGGGATGATTTTTTTCATATTTTGTTATGCAATGTAAAAAGGTACTTTTCAGTGATGCCAAGCGAGTGGATGTCAATTGTTGATTTATTGGCATTCAATAACAATAATCCTTCGCCATGTCGCTATCAAATAACACGGTATTAGGAACAGATTGGGCACCAGCATAAAAAACCACTATTTCTACTTCACTGTCGATGGCCGTTCCTCGATGAACCGTTTTCATCACTTCCAGGATTGAACTACCCTGTTTCATTAATATCTTTTTACCGTCTTTGGTTTCAACTTGAAGATTACCTTTGAGGATATAGCCAAAAGTGGGAACTGGGTGACAATGGAACTCTGTGGAATGTCCGGCTTCCAATTTTATTTTTAGAGATGTGACTTGAGCTTGGCCTTTTGGATAAAAAATTGAGCCCCCATCCCAGGATGTGCCTGACTGGAGTAACTGTTCAGCACTGACATTATTAACATATATTAACGTTAATATGATAACCAGGGTTTTTAAAATATTATTTAACATGTTGATTTATATTCCAGTAATTGTATTTGCTAGAGTATCATATATAGCTCCAAGCTGCATGACTGTTATTGTAAAATTACTCTTTTGCACGAGGCTTAGACTTTTTTTACTTCTTTAAAAATGTTAAGGTATAGAGTCACTATTATTAACCTTTAATTATTTATTGAGGTCTATTCATAACTACAATCAATGGGAATGTAGTTATGAATAGACCTCAATAGCATGAGCAGCTGACAAAAGAGGAAAAAATCATGAGAACATTTGCCTGTATAGTATTAATTTGGCTTTCACAAATCGGTATTACTGCCGAAAAATCACAATCAATTTTAAACGAAGAGACCTTTAAAGGTCTTAAATTACGTAATATTGGACCAGCGTTGATGTCGGGTCGAATTGCGGATATTGCTTTTCACCCCAACAACAAAAATACATGGTATGTGGGTGTAGGCTCTGGTGGCGTATGGAAAACCATCAATGCAGGAACCACCTGGAAACCAGTATTTGACAAACAAAAAGTTTATTCAATCGGAAGTGTCACCATCGATAAGAGCAACCCCAATATAATTTGGGTGGGCACAGGAGAAAATGTAGGAGGCAGACACAGTAGCTTTGGCAATGGTATTTATCGCAGTCTGGATGGTGGTGAAAACTGGCAAAATATGGGTTTGGAAAAATCAGAACATATTTCAACAGTGATCATTCATCCCAATGATTCAAATACATTATGGGTTTCAGCACAGGGTCCTTTGTGGTCATCAGGTGATGATCGAGGCCTGTATAAAACCTCCGATGGCGGTAAAACCTGGAAAAAAGTATTAGGAGATGATGAATGGACTGGTGTCACAGACCTGTTAATAGATCCAAGAAACCCCGATCGATTGTATGCTGCAACCTGGCAAAGACATAGAACCGTGGCCGCTTATATGGGAGGAGGCGACAAAACCTTGATTTATAAATCAGAAGATGGTGGTGAATCCTGGCTACAATTAAAAGAAGGTTTGCCAGAATCAACCATGGGCAAAATAGGTTTAGCCATTTCCCCACAAAATCCCGATGTTATTTATGCTGCTATAGAATTAGAACGCCGAACAGGAGCCGTCTATAAATCCACCAATCAAGGCGCATCCTGGACTAAACAGTCAGATACGGTGTCAGGTGCTACTGGCCCGCATTATTATCAGGAATTATATGCATCTCCACACGCCTTTGACCGCATTTATCTGGCCAATAACCGCATGAAAGTTTCTGATGATGGTGGTAAGACATTTCGCACCATGAAAGAAGAAAACAAACATTCAGATAACCATGCTTTGGCTTTTAGAAAAGATGATCCTGATTATTTAATGGTTGGTACTGATGGTGGATTATATGAAAGTTTTGATTTGGCACAAAGTTGGCGTTTTGTTTCAAACTTGCCAGTCACCCAGTTTTATAAAGTAGCCGTGGACAATGCCAAACCTTTTTACCACATCTATGGTGGTACTCAGGATAACAATACTCAGGGTGGGCCATCAAGAACGGACAATGTACATGGCATCAGAAATTCTGACTGGTATGTGGTTTTATTTGGGGATGGACACCAGCCAGCAACCGACCCCAGTAACCCTGATATAGTTTATGCTGAGTGGCAACAGGGTAATTTGGTTCGTGTGGATAAGACCACGGGTGAAATAGTTTATATTCAGCCACAACCAAAAGCTGATGAAAATAAAGAAAGGTTTAATTGGGATGCACCTATTTTGGTAAGTCCGCATAAACCCAGTCGCCTGTATTTTGCTTCACACAGGGTATGGAAATCTGAAGACCGAGGAGATTCGTGGATTGCTATTTCTGGTGATTTAACCAAAAATCAGGAAAGAATCACCCTACCAATAATGGGCAAAACACAAAGCTGGGACTCACCCTGGGATGTGTTAGCCATGAGTAACTACAACACCATCACCTCTTTAGCCGAGTCACCATTAAAAGAAGGGTTAATTTATGCGGGGACTGATGACGGATTTATTCAGGTTACCGAAAATGCTGGTAAACATTGGCGTAAAATTAAAGTTGCCAGTTTACCAGGTGTCCCTAAAACAGCTTTTGTCAATGATATAAAAGCAGATTTATTTGATGAAAATACTGTTTATGTGGCACTGGACAATCATAAATTTGGCGACTATCAACCTTATCTATTTAAGAGTAATAACCGCGGTAAAAGCTGGCAGTCTATGAGTGGTGATTTACCTGACAAACATTTAGTCTGGCGTATGGTTCAGGATCATGTAAATAAAAACCTCATGTTTGCGGCTACAGAATTTGGCTTATTTTTCACCATTGATGCAGGGGATAAATGGCTGAAATTAACCGGAGACGTCCCTACCATATCATTTAGAGATTTGGTTATTCAAAGAACTGAAAATGATTTAATCGGCGCTTCTTTTGGAAGAGGCTTCTTTGTGTTTGATGATTATTCACTATTACGAGAGGTCAATGGCGATCAATTGAAGCAAACTGCCACCTTATTCCCTGTCAAGCCAGCCTGGTGGTATATACCAAAGATTGTGCTGGGATTTTCTGAGAAAGCTTCTCAGGGCAGTGAGTTTTTCACCGCAAAAAATCCGCCTTTTGGCAGTGTTTTCAATTATTACCTAAAAGAGGGTTTAAGCACCGCTAAAGAAAAAAGACAAGAACAGGAAAAAAAGGCTATTAAAGACAAAAAGACCATTGGCTTTCCTGGATGGAATAAGATTGAGGCTGAACGACTCGAAACCAAACCTGCTATTTGGCTCACTGTAAAAGACCACAGCGGTAACGTAGTTAGACGCATAGAAGGCACCACTGAAAAAGGCTTTAATCAAGCGGTATGGGACCTGCGTTTTCCCGCATCCCTTGCAATAGGCACAAAAGGTGGCTTTTTTGGAGAACAGCCCAAAGGCATGATGGCTGCACCCGGAAAGTATACCGTAACACTAAGCCAAGAAGTTAACGGCGAATTTAAGCAACTGGCAGAACCTAAATCATTTAGTGTTAACCGCTTAAGGAAAGGGGTACTTGATGGTGCTGAGCCAAAAGACACCGTCGCCTTTTGGCAACAGCTTGCCAAATTACAAAGGCAAGTCACTGCTGCACAAAAAGCATTATCTGATACTTTAAGCCGTGCAAAACAACTCAAAGTGGCTTTAACTAGAAGTTATACAGAGCCTGGAAAACTGGATCGAACTTTGCATCAAATCACAAGAGAACTAAATGACTTTGATGTTGAGTTGAATGGTTTGGGTTCAAAAAACCAAATTGGAGAAAAAAACCACATGACCATTTCCGATCGAATTTCAGCAGCCATGATGGGGACCACCTTTTCCACTTATGGACCGACCCCAACCCACAAAGACTCTTTGGCAATTGCCACTGAACAATTTAACTTATTGAAAAGTAAGCTCAATGATTTATTAGAAAATAAGATACCTCAATTCGAGAAAAAACTACAGGAAACGGGAGCTCCATGGGTAGCAGGAGCACCATTGCCAGAGTCTTAAACTACATGTAGATTACTTACATTACAGATTGGGCGAATTATTTTTCGCCCGATTGTTTACACCCGTTACCCATTAATTGGTCGAAAAATCCTTATAAAATCATCATAATAGAGCTGTACCTGCTGTCTAAAACATGAAAGAAATTGAAATTTGGCAAAAATTCTACTAATATAATAACAGTAATTGTGATAATTTTTTAATTATGGATTAAATAAGGACAAACTCACACGGTTCATAAAGAACCCAAAAGGTGCTGACATATGAGAAATAGAATTCTAAAGCTCGGTAAGACCAAAGCAGTAATTTTCATTACTTTTCTTTTCATTATTCTCGCCCTAACCATGGATGTGTTGATTGCAAAAATTCTCAACCATGATTTAAAACATGCTCAACACCTGATAAGAGCAACTTTAATCACAATAACAATTACTCCAATTGTATCAATCTATCTTGTTGACTTAATCTTTAAATTAAGCACACTTGAAAATGACCTCCAAACTTTTGCAACATATGACGAGTTAACAGGTTTATTAAATAGACGCGTTTTTTATAGGGCTTGTGAAAAAAGCCATAATTATTCCATCCGTAACAAACAGGATTACTGTATTTTAGCCATTGACATAGATGGTTTTAAAAAAATCAATGAACAATATGGACTGGCTGGCGGAGATCAGGTACTTTCTGTATTCGGTAAAGTTTCGCGAGATTCTGTCAGGGATAGTGATATTATCGCCAGATTAGGGGCGGAAGAATTTGCATTCTTTTTGCCTAACACCAACATAGAACAAGCTCAAGTTTTAGCAGAAAGGCTTTGTGAAAAAATACGCAGGAAAGCCGTAATATTTGGTACTCAATACATAAAATACACAGTGAGCATTGGTATAGCCATCAATCACCATAATAAAGATATTTCATTAGAAAAAATATTAATAAGAGCAGATGGCGCTCTTCGCCTGGCAATAGATATGGGCGGAAACCAAATAGAAATTTTTTCTGGAAATAGCAGCCCTTAATTGGAGAATTATTATGTATGAAGATAAAAGAAAAGGCAGCAAGGCGATTCCATCGAATGTAAAAAAATATTTAAATGAAAGCCAACAAGTCGAATTACGAACGATTGAGGGTTTCGGTTGGGATTTAAAATTTATACGTCGTCCCTTATTTCAAGAACCTGTGGTGGTGGTCATGAGTCCTGATGGTAACTCAATTGGTACACTTGAAGAAGATGGTCAATTAAATTTAGACGCTGATATTAATATAAGAAGTCCCGTCTAAATTTCAAGCCTATGAAATATAAGGGCTGGAACTATTTTTAAAATAGCCCTGCTCATTCAACTCAGGGTAGGTCTCACCTTTCTCTCGATACATTCTGGCAATTCTTGGGTAACTCCACTCAAACAACAGCTTTTCATAACGTTCATTTTCCATAGAACGATCCGTGTACATACCAGCAGCTAGTCTTTGCTTTTGCGCTTCAAAGAGTATAACAGCGGAGGCTACAGATACATTGAGTGAAGCAACCATGCCTTGCATCGGTACTATTATATGTTTATCGACTATTTCCGCTGTCTCAGCAGAGATACCATCCAGTTCTGTACCCATAACAATCGCGGTGGGCTTAGTATAATCAATTTCACGATAATCTATAGCATCCTCTGAGAAGTGTGCTGCCAATAACTGGTAACCCTTAACCTGATATTCAGTCGCAACCACAGCAAAATCATCATATTTATGCGCCTCAACCCATTTTTGCGATCCCTTTGCATAATAATTGAGTTGTCTATACCCCTTTTTTACTGGGATATACTGGACATCTTGTATACCCACAGCATCACAGGTTCTAACGATGGCATTAAAATTATGGGGCTTATGAATATTGTCCATAATAACAGTTAAATCTGTTTGCCTTTTTCTCAATACATCTTTTATTTTGTAAAATCTTTCTGGTGTCATTATCTTTTATCGTATGAATTGCTTACTGGCAATATATTTTAATACCCTATTAATAGCTTATTTTATAAAAGTTACTTCTATAACTTGCATTAATAACATGTTGTATGTTATTGTTATTTCACATTTTATAGTCCTTTATAATAATAATTAATATTTACCTCAATTTGAAGCCAAGTTTTTTAACTTGGCTTTTTTCTTGCTAACCCTTACCAATGTGCTCGTTTACGCTGGAAGTCAGAAGATTATTTTTTAATTTATTTTTGTTTTCTTAATTAATGATGAAAAATAAACAGCATTAATTAGCCATCTCTGAGTACCTAACCAAAAACCTCTAAATGTCGGATTAAAGCCAAATTTTATCACGGTCCCTTGTCCCATTTTTTCAGCAATGATTAAACTGGCATTATTAAATTCTTTTAATTTTTCTGTAGACATATAACCTGCGGCCAAAGCACTTTTATCAGCTCGCAAAGGTGTTGTATACCAATTTAGCGATGGAGTTAACAAGGTATTGCCTTTGATCAATGCATACTGTTTTTTCTGGTGCATACCATAGCTCAGAGGGTGGGTTAAATCAGCATTTGCGGCAATAATAGCTCCACCTATGGTGTTTTTTGCTAAATCCAGTTCAAATTCTGCATAAGTTTTAGTTTCAATTTGTTGTGCTGAAACATCTGTTTTTGTAGCCGCTTCCTTAATTAATTTTTGTATTTTTTTCTCAGCCCACTGTGCGGACTTTTGCAAGGTAATGAGCTGTCCTCCCTGCTTAATCCAGGCCACAATTTTTTCTTCAACCTTTTCCGATAACGCTTTATAACTGCCTGATGGCAAAATTAAATGACTATAATCATGCAGATCGATAGCCTTTAGCTGTTGTTTGTTAATTTTTGATAATGGCAAGCCCACTTCCGTATCAAACAAATGCCAAATACTACCAGCCTGATATGAGTTAATGTCTTTGCCAATTAACAATAATACTTTTGGCTTAGTTAAACTTGTAATTGCTGGGGAGCCCAAGTCTATACCAACACTATTTAAACCAGTGGATAATGCGTAACTGGACACCTGAAAAAATTCAGATATATTGGCTATTGCAGATAAAATTTTAGCTTCATCTTGATTCTGTGTAGGGATTATTATCGCTCCTGGTCGAAAAACAATGGTTTTACCATTGGTTTTTATACTAAAAGATTTACTAATAACTTTTGTGGCAATATCACGTTGTTGTAGAAAATTGAGAGCTGCCGCTGCATTACCATCATCCCAATTAAAGGCATAGGCAATGGCATTTTTAGCATAATGATTGTTTATCTCTTTCCAGTTGATATCTTCAAGCTCTGGATCTGATTTAACTTTTGCATAACTAATACCCCATGCCATACCAATATTCCAGGAAGACACATCATAAAAGGTATTGTCTTTAAAGCTTGTTTCCGTGCTAAATAGTGATGTTATTAGAGTATATTGCGGTTGTGAAAGTGGAATATATAAAGAACTGTGGGCTTTATATGTGTGTTTATTTATGGTCTGATCTTTACTCAACATTGATGCCTTAATATTATGTAAAGACAGGTAATCAGCCATTTTTTGTGCCTTTATTGAATCATTTTCAAAATCCAAAACATAACCCCCAAAGTTTTGTTTATTGGCATTGCTGATGGCTTTTTGAAAAAAGCTACGCTTATAATTCAATAATTCACTTTTTAGTTCATAAGCACCTGTTAGAGTGGAAATCGCTGTTCTCAATTGATTGTCAATACCTTCTATCAGCGTACGCATGCCCTCAACTGTTTTAAGGCTTCCACCTTTAGCACTGGCTTGTTCAAATAGAATGCCAACACTGCCGTGTAAATCAGGATATGTTGAACCTTTACCAGGATAGAAATCATCATAACTCTCCTTTGTATAAAAACTCATGCCTTTTTCACTTAAGGTTTGCGCATGAAACTTTCCTAGTTTGTTGGTTAATTCAATATTTTTTTGGGGAATAAGAGGGTTTGTTCTCTCTGGCACACCCGGTTGAAAGAAAAAAGTTTTATCACTGCCCATTTCATGATGATCATCAAGCACATGTGGTTGCCATTGATGAAATTGTTTAATGCGAGCACGTGACTCAATTTGGGATAATAATAACCAGTCCCGATTTAAATCAAACCAGTAATGGTTGGTTCTACCATTGGGACTTTGCTCCTTGTGTGAGCTGTCGTTTTTATCGGTATTATCTATTATCCCGCGCATAGAATTGACATCTGTTACAAATCTGTCATAGCCATCAGGGTTTATAGTTGGATCAATAATGATCAGTGTTTCGTTTAAAATTTCATCAATCTTTTGCGAATGTCCTGCCACTAGATGATAAGCATATAAGATACTGGCATTAGCACCACTGGCTTCATTACCATGTACACTGAAGCCATTCCAGACACGTAAAATATTTTCATCTGTGGCTAACTCTGGTAATTTTTCCATGTTTTTATCGGAACTAATAAACAATAAAACCAGGCGTCGACCCTCATTGGTCATACCATAATCCATTAACCTTGCTCTGGAAGAGGACGAAGCAAGGATGCTTAAATACTGAACGATTTGATCGTGGCGATAGTGTCGTTGACCCACCTCCATGCCCGTAACCGCTTTGGGTGTGGGAATAGACGTATCATAGCGCGTATCTTTGGGCAAATAATCTTCCAGTATCACGGCCTGTACTGAAAAATTGATGAGTAATAGTAAAGTTAATTTGAAAAGCATTCTGTGATTCTCCTAATAATCAAATTCAGCAACAACGGGAGTATGATCAGAAGGTCTTTCCCATGTTCTTGGTTGTTTATCAATATAAGCTGATGTTAACATTTCTGACATCGACTCATTGACTAAAATCATATCAATTCTTAAACCTAGGTTTCTTTGAAAACCCGCCATGCGATAATCCCACCACGAATAATGTCCCGCATCATCATGCAATAAACGAAAACTATCATCAAAACCCAGATCAAGTATATCATCCAGTTTTTGTCTTTCTTTATCTGTACACAATATCTTACCCTGCCAGTAATTAACGTCATAGACATCTCGACCATCAGGGGCAATATTAAAATCACCTAGTACAACCACATTGTCATACTGATCCATTTGCTCACTGATAAATTTTGTCACTTGTGTTAACCAGTGCATTTTATATTGATATTTTTGTGATTCGGGTTCTGAGCCATTGACCACATATAGGTTTATTATTCTCACTCCATCCACAGTGGCTGCCAATATTCTTCGCTGTGGGTCATCCAACCCGTCAATATCAGTCACCACATCTGTGGCAGGAGATGAACTGATTATTGCCACGCCATTATATGTGGGTTGGCCTGAATAGACCACGTGAAAACCGGCTTCCTTAATGGCACTTTCAGGAAAATTATCATCTGTTAATTTAGTTTCCTGTATTGCCAACACATCCGGCTGGTGTTCTTTTGACCACTGCAACACATGACCTAGCCGCACCTTTAGTGAGTTTACATTCCAACTGACAATTTTCATATTAATCTGTATTTAAATAACAAGTGCGAACTTTATCACAGTTTATAAGCATTGTTATTAATAGGATAAGATGATTGAAAAGAAATTGCGGTTAAAAATATGAAAACATTTGCAGTACATTGCCTTGGACGCATGGGATTTGGTCATAAAATCACCAATAACAGCAGCGACCTAGATGACTTTGAAGCACTGGGTAATACCGATGATGAACGCTTAAGCGCCTATTTAACCCAGCAACTCAATTGGCAAAGCATTAATAACAACGCCTTTGATAATATGGTTGTAGCAGAAAATTATGTGACCTTAAACAAACCTTTAGTACAAATGTGGCAAGATCATCATGTCAATTCTAGTGCCTCTGGGTTTAATCGAGATGGGCCCGCTGAAGAAATGGAACGTTTAGCCGTTGCCCGAGCCATGCACAGTAAAAGACAGCTTTTAGAAATTTTATCTGATTTTTGGCACAACCACTTTAATGTTTATTCCCGTGACTACTATACACAATCCACCTTAACATCGTGGGACAGGGATGTTATCCGTCCTCCCATCAGTGGCCACCCGCGCCCAGCAGAAAATGTCAATGGTCACTTATTGGGTAACTTTAGACAGATGTTAGAGTTATCATCCAAGCATATTGCCATGGGACATTATCTGGATAACTATATTAATCAGGTAGCTGGACCAAATGAAAACTATGCCCGTGAAATCATTGAATTGCACACCCTGGGAGCAGAAAACTATGTCAGTCTTGGTGACCCAAACAGTATCAGTCAAACTGAATTAGACTTCCCTTGGGGTACAGCCTTAATATCTGATAAATATGTGGATGATGATGTTTATGCAGCCATGCGCATGCTAACAGGCTGGAAGATGAAGGATAGTAGTTCATCTTCATCAGCCAATAATCAGGATACTGGTGAATTTTATTATTATGAAGCATGGCATGATAAATTTGAAAAAACCATCCTCGGTTATGAATGGGGAAATTTTGAGGCCAACCCTGAAGATATTATTCGTTTTCTGGATATACTGGCCTACCATCCTGGCACTGCCAGACATATAGCGGGTAAATTATGCAGACGGTTTATTAGCGATACACCATCACAGGCGATTATTGATGCTGTGGCGGATACTTTTTATCAAAACAGATATGCTGCCAACCAATTAGAACTGGTTTATCAAACGCTTTTTTTATCCAATGAATTTAAAGACCCCAGCAATTATAATAGCAAACTTAAACGCCCATTCGAATTAATGGTTGGGGCACTACGCGCCAGCGGCTCTGACTTTATGCCAAAACAAAGTGATTCTGATACCAATAGCATAGTCACTTTTTATCTGCAAAGAGCAGGCCAAAGACCCTTTATATGGCCAGCTCCCAATGGCTTTCCCGATGAAAAAGAGCATTGGTCTGGAGGCACGGTATTAATATACATAATGCGTTTTTATGACTGGATGTTAGATAAAAATTACAATACTCCTGATAGAATTGTACCGATGATGGATATTACTTTAAATGCATCAATTGTCGACCTACCCTCACATACACCCAATAATTTAACCACTTTCTGGATGAATAGAATCTTAGGTTATGAGCCAGCAGGAGGCTGGCTAGGAACAGAGTTACATACCTCTTTAAGGGATTTTATGCGACAAAATAGTAATGATCCGCAACAATGGCCAGCCGATAGTCCCTTTCCCGACATCACAACGCTTTCAAACCCGTATATTTACGAGCGATTAAGAGGTCTGGTAAAACTTATTCTTTCAACTCCCGAATTTATGTATAGGTAGCATTATGATTACACGTAGAAAATTTTTAAAAGGCACAACAGCATTTTTCACTCTGGCTGGCACTGGCATTACCATAGGGATTTCCAACAATAAAGGGGCAACCCTAGCAAATGAAAAATCTCTGGTTCATTTGTTTTTCAGAGGTGGCATGGATGCAATGAATTTTTTGATTCCAAGAACAGGCGTAAACCGCACAGAGTACGAAACCAAAAGACCCAATATACAAGTGCCCGTCAACTTAACGTTAAATTTAAATAATGCCTTCGGCATACCATCAACCTGTAGCGAATTGCACCAATTATATCAACAAGGTAAAATGGCCATGATTCATGCTGTTGGCATGCCCGAAGGCCTTGGTTCCCGTAGCCACTTTGAGTCTCAGGCCATGTATGATTATGGCACACCAGGAAACTCCAGCAATATTGATGGTTGGTTAGCAAGACATATTAACTCATCACCCAATATTAATGGCTCCGCCGTTATACCGTCTATGGCTCCTGGTAACCCCCCTGTAAGCCAGCAAGGCGATACAAACGTCTTATCTGTTGATGACCCATCAAATTTTCATCCAAACCCAGGTAGATATGCCGAAGAGCATCTACAGGCACTTAAGCTGATACATTCTGGATCTGGTCTATTAGATAATGCCATGCAGGCCACTATTGATAATATTAATATCATTACTGATTTGGATTTAGACATACCTGATAGCTATCCTAACGAATCCCTAGCTCAGGATTTGGGATTAATCGCGCAAGTAATCAAGGCCGATTTAGGATTACAGATTGCTACAGTTGATTTTGGTG
>JAESTH010000003.1 GCA_016763695.1 Alcanivoracaceae bacterium | reverse complement strand
TGTTGAGTAGCTACTGAAATATACAAATTCCGCTTTTCATTATCATTTAGCGATCTGGATTTAATATAGCTATAGTTCACTGTATTGAGCTGATGAGAGAATCAATTGTAACTGTATTATCGAGTTCTTCGATAGGAATAATGATGCCAAGCTCATCCTCAATATATATAAGTATTTCAAAAAAATCTAACGAATCTATCCCTAGATCAGCAATTGGTCTGTTATTAATATCATTGCCTATATCCTTACGCATTTTATTACGAAATTCGGCCAGAATAAGTTCTTCGGTGTTTTTTGACATATTAGGGGAGAGATCAGTTGTGATAGGTATAAGACCTTATACCAAAAAGTTTGAATCTTCTAGTTGCCTTATCTAAATAGGTTCAAATATTTTGTGGAGGAAACAGATGAAATTGTAAGGTAGTTGATTTTTATAACGACCACTTCATTAAGTGATTGTATTCACTCAATGAAGTGTCCGAAATTGGTAGTGCAGATGAAATGGTTAGTGTGTGTTATTTTGGATTGGTAGGAATGTTCCACAAACCAGTTTCTTTTAAAGCTGTTGAACAGGACTTCTTGATCTCAGATTCATGTGCTTTAAGGCAGTTCACAATTTTTCCCTGGCCTGGTTGGACATCAAGACAATATTTGTCTGCATCTTCCTCACAGGACATAACAGAGTATTCTATAGCTGCCGCGCCTTGTCTTACTGCCATTGCGGCCTCAACCATTCCAAGCTTACAGGTGTCAGATAGGCTGTCTTCATATGCGATCATGCACATAAAGGCTTTTTTGCTTTGTGGATTCAGGCCAGGACAGTATTTTTTACCATCTTCATCACAGCCCTTAATATCAGCCTTTATAGTTAACGTGCCTTGCGACAATTTTTCTTTTAATTTTTGGCCTTCGGCCAAGGCGAAATTGAATGAAAATATTAATGTTAAAACTAAAATAGATATTATTCTTATAGTCTTCATGGAGAACTCCTTTATATGTAGTTACAAAATTTTATTTTCCTCTTACCTTTAGGGCTGGATACTTCTCACCCCTAGTTCATAGTGTTACAGATGTAAGGGCCGATATGTTAATAGGCATGCCGAGAAAAAGACATCTACTGACACGTGACCGTTTGTCATGAGGTATGACTATTTTAACTTGTGTCAGGTTGAAGGTCCGGCCATTACTGGGCCTCTTATTCCTCTAGCGCTGAGTTTCAGTTTACTTGAGGGTGTTACCTTTTGGTTATTTTTATTTAATCATCTCAAAATCATTTAGCTGCCAAGATTTATCAAACCAGGTTTCTAATGGGCCGTAGGTACGGAACAAAACAAACCATGCCTTAGTCGGTATAGTTTGTGTCCAATTAGCTTCTTTCCCTTTTGGTGCTTTAGGGCCAAAATACAAATCAACAGAGCCGTCTTTGTTGTAAATCAATTCATCACGTTTATTACTCTTACTTGGAAAAGGCTGATCAGTTTGTAACTGGGAACGCGTTTGTGGGTCATAAACTACAATAGACCAGAAATCTTTAGCCGGGACGTCAGCTGGAATATTTAATTTATAATTTTTATGCCCATAAAGAATTTCACCGTTTTTATCTGTGGTATCAAAAGCGTAGTTAGAACCCACACCAGGAATTTCCAAAGCCATTGCCGGTGTATTTACAGTAGCAGAATAGAAATATAAGATACGTGCATCAATATTACGCCCACCGATACCGTCACCATCTAACCAGCGATAATCTCCACCAACAAACCCTGTGTACCATTGCTTACCTTCATAAAGGTATGCATTTTTATCACGAGGTCTTAAGGATATCCCCCGTGCTGTGGCATTAGCGACTGAAACAGCATCATGTAAAATCTTCTTCATACGAGAATCAGGTTCAAAAGGTAGCCCTTTTTTGATGCCAATCGAGGCAGCCTGTCCACGCAACTCAGGGTCAATAAATAAAATTGGCTCTTTTTGTATCACATGCCAAAGCTCTTCGTAAAACTCATAAGTATTAGCGTGAACCGTATTGAATGCTTTATTAGATCCGTTTATAAATTCCATTTTCGGTGGGTTTTTTGCTTTCGCTAATGGGTATATTTTTAAACCTCCACGAAACATTTTTGCGGCATGGTCTGGTTTACCATCTTTCAGGAATCCACGCAAAATCAACCAGTTTGTATAGCTTCGAGATTGGGCTACCCAAACTTTTTTTGTAACCCCACCAACCTCAATTTCAACGCGCTGATCTTCTTTTCTATCAGCCATACCATTTTTAGTTACTTTCAGCTCACCTTTATAATCAGGCGGTAAAATCAGATACATACCACCTTTTTTTGCATCCGGACCTGGTGCACCCATATCAACAACAAAACGGAAGAATGCATCATTCAACGTGCCTGGGCCACTACCTGCTGGCACTTCAACAACGGTAACTCCATCCTTTTCAAGATCTAATATAGCTGAAGCATAAACAGTGTCCGTATTGCCTGTCAGGAATAGTGAGTTTGAGTCCATTAAATCATCAAAAACGATGACCTTATTTGATTTATCTGCTCCTAATGAAACATTACCTAAACGTATAGCTTCAAGCGAAGTTGCTGGTATAAAATTCAAGAAGACATCGATGCCACGAATAAAATCTAAGTTGTCATAAATTTTAGTTAGAGTGGCCGAGTCTGGCAAACCATCGTAAAAGGTTAAATCACCGATACGTGTTTTAACCTTATTTGGTGTCATAATTTGTTCTGGAATTTTATTGTTAAACCCAGGGGTAGGTGTATTGGGTGCAATTGTCTCTGCTTGTGCATATCCGCTTATAACAAAAGCCATAATCAATACTGTTAACCTAGCAAGGTTGTCACTTATTTCCTGTCTCATGTGGGATCCTCTATCAATGTATGCTTATGAAGCTCTGGTGTTCTGGAATGCACATCTATTATGAATTCCATCAGCTCAACATAAGGTGTGTAAATAAATGGAAATTGTTCTTACTTAAAACCGCCTCACATAAAATCTCTAAATTGTTTCATAGACAGTCACAAAAATTTAAATGTTAATCCCAGTGCTGGACCAGACATTTCAATATCGTAAAGGAAGTCACCATTGTTATAATTGACCTCCTGATGTCTATAGCCAGCTATAAATGACATTGCATTGCTGTATTCATAAACTATTGCACCGAATATATCCCAATGGCTAGTTGAATCTCCGGCCACAGCAGAGGCTACCCAGCCAGTTAAATACCATTGTTCATTAATTTTTGCTTGACCCTTTAATCCAGCAAACAGGTCTGTCCAGCTTTCTTGGTATGAAACCTCCTGGGCAGGTAAAAGGCTTGGCTCTAAGTCAAACGTATTCTCCAAATGCCAATGACGTAATCCCACCAACGCATCAACTTGATATTGATTGTTTTGTGTCAGTCGATAAGAGCCCCCGAGACTAAGAGCCCATAAATCTTGCTCATAATCAGCCCCTGAAAAGAATGGCCCAGGAGTATCAACATCAACAGTAATACCGATATAGAATACTTCGGCAAAAATACCCAACCGACCTTTACGGGCTTCTGCATATCCCATTAGTGCCATATCAAGATTATCTATGACATCACTGAATGAAACATCAAGATCTGCAGGCTCTGAAGGCGGTAATGTTGCTACCTCACCATTTTGGCCCGTAACCCAAAAATAGGGAGTGATTGAAAGTGCCCATTCATTATTACCATTTGCATAGGCATCTATTGGTGAGGAAAGTAACACCAAGCCGATTACTCGATAGCATGTGAATCTATTTAGCATATTGATAAAAAACCCTAAAAACAGCTTTATTGTTTTTATAATAGAAAACTGTTTCTTATTTTTAATGCACCTAATTTCTTACCACACTTAATATTATCTGGTTGGTGCTGTTAGTTATCAGGTGTTATTCGGGTAATCTTAGAACCTTGAATGCCCAGACCAATCGTTAATCCTTTTGGATCAAAAAACACAGCATAAATATCATCTTTTGCAGTTGTTGTGGTTAGTGATTTCGACATCCCTTTGTCAACTACCACAATAGTTGGGCC
>JAESTH010000124.1 GCA_016763695.1 Alcanivoracaceae bacterium | reverse complement strand
ATTTCACCAGATTTGAACGCCGAAGGCGGCCTGAAAGGGGATTTACATGGAAGTAAATCATAAATAAGCTGTTTTCTGGCTAAAGTCATGGTTTTCTCCTGGTAAAACTATCATTTTACTGATTCTCATAAATTTTAACAGTGGCAAAATACTGATTTTCTTGTAGGAAATTTCATACAAAGTGTATGTCCATATTTTTCCATATCTTTTACATGCTTTGATTTTGCTCAAAAACAATAAATATACTGTCAGTGATATTGCCAACCGCCTTGATCCCAGTTCATCTCATCCCACATCCATATTGTGTTGTTACAAACTACAGTAAGATTATCTACCCCTGTTGCAGGCATCACTCCTGATTGATTGCTGATGACACAACTTTGTTGCTCGGGATTATCTGGAAGCGTTGCTATGCTCACTTCCCAGTTATCGCCTACTGTTATCTGTAGTGAGAATGCAAAGCTACCGTTTTCATCCACGCTTAGATTCTGGCTTAAAGATGACGATATCAGATCTAGTCGTAAACCAGTAGCATTAAGTCCTGTTATTGTGCCAGAAACCCAAGCCGGTGTTTTCAAAACCATTGAGGTAAATCACATCACTTGCATATACTCCAGTAGAGAGCAGTGTCATTAATAAAAGTTTTTTCATGTGGATACTCCTTCCTACCAAAGTGAATTATTGATCTTCAAACAAGCTACCTGCTACCCAGTCATTTGAACCACTGGCCGTTCTGCTTAAGCCACCACTGACACTTGAGTACTCACCACTGGCTGTATTGTCCCTACCACCACTAATACTTGTGATCGTTCCTCTTGATGTATTGTCTCTACCACCACTAATACTTGAGGAACCACCGCTGGTTGTATTTCCATTGCCACCACTGACACTTGACCCACCACCACTGGCTGTATTTTGACTCCCGCCACTAATACTTGAGACAACACCACTGGCGACATTGCTAAAACCTCCACTGACACTTGATGTACTACCACTAGCTGTATTTCTGCGACCTCCACTAACACTAGAATGCGCTGCATTTACAACATTGAATTGCCCAGCTATAAATGATCCAAAATCATCGTAGGAATTAAATTGTCCAACAATGAGGTTATGAGAGCCACGGCGTACATTTTTATCCCATATTTCAGAACCATTCTCACAATCAATTTGGTTGTCATGTTGTGGATCTGAACAAAACTCAGGTGCGTTGTCATTGTTTTCATTATAGCCAATGGTTAGGTTGCCTAGACCATTGACAGCACCAGAAGTATCGCCAGAACCATCATTAACATGTACATTGATTGCCCTGAATTCTGCCGTATCATGCCCATTTATAAAGGCATAACGCAATAATCCATCTAACTCTAATACGCTGTTGTTTTCTACTGAGCTTAAGTCTGTTTGTAAAGTGGCAATAGTACTGTTTGCCATAGCCAAGTTGTTTTGGGTTGTAGTTAAATCAGTTTGTATCGTATTAATGACTGCATTGGCATTGGCCAAATTGGTTTGTAATTGGGTAACAAGACTTTCAAGAATGACTAAACGGCTATGGTTATCATCTACAGAGGTTTCCACCGCACTAAAATTGACATTAACATCAGCTGCTATTGCTGGCTGATGTGCCACAAAAGTATTGGGCACCGTTAGCTCGCTGGCCCTTGCAACTGAACTTAATAATACCATGCTGCTGATAATGACTAATAAGTTATTTTCATAGCGTTTAAATTTTCGATTGATGCTGTGCATTATTCTATCTCCTATGCCGGGAACATTTTAAAGCCCCCGAGTTATTCATTTTGTTAATGTTGATTTTTATCTTAATAAAAAATAAATTGTGAATTGTGAGAAACAAATGAGTAAGTTATGAGTTATTACCTTTTAAGTTGGCTTTTGACATTAAAAGCCAACTTTATCTCTCTGGCTTTGCTGTTGCTATATACTGAATCGCTATTGCCAACCGCCTTCATCCCAGTTCATCTCATCCCACATCCATATTGTGTTGTTACAAACAACAGTGAGATTATCTACCCCTGTTGCAGGCATCACTCCTGATTGATTGCTAATGGTACAACTTTGCTGCTCGGGGTTATCTGGAAGCGTTGTTATGCTCACTTCCCAGTTATCACCAATAGGAATCTGTAGTGAAAACACAAAGTTGCCATTTGCATTTAGGCTTAGATTCTGGCTTAAAGATGCTGATGTCAGTTCTAGCTGTAAACCTGTGGCATTAAGGCCTGTGGTTGTGCCAGAAACCAGACCCGTGTTTTCAAAACCATTGAGGTAAATCAAATCACTTGCATAAACGCCAGAAGAGAATAATGTCATTAATAATAGTTTGTTCATATGGATACTCCTTCTTATCAAAGTTATTTATTGTTCTTCAAGCAAGCTGCCTGCTACCCAGTCATGTCCTCCACTGGCAGTTCTGCTTAAGCCTCCGCTGACAGTTGAGTAGCTACCAGTGGCTGTATTGCTACGACCACCGCTAACAGTTGACAAAAGACCACTGACTGTATTACCACTACCACCGCTGACAGTTGAGAATGAACCATTGGCGGAATTGCTTCTACCGCCATTGACACTTGAGGTATTACCATCGGCTATATTGATACTTCCACCGTTGACAATAGAGGAATTACCACTGGCTGTATTGTCCCTACCACCACTGACACTTGAGGCATGACCACTGGCTGTGTTTTCTTGACCACCACTGACACTTGAGTATGCATCACTGGCTGTATTGTCCCTACCACCACTAACACTTGAGTATGCATCACTGGCTGTATTGTCCCTACCACCACTAACATTTGAATTAAGACCACTGGCTGTATTTCCTTGACCACCACTGACACTTGTGGCAGAACCATTGGCTGTATTTCCTTGACCACCACTGACACTTGAAGCAAGACCACTGACTGTATTTCCTTGACCACCACTGATACTTGCATAAGGGGCGTTAACAATATTGGATTGTCCTGCAATAAATGAACCATAATCATCATAGGAATTGCTTTGCCCAACAATAAGATTATGAGACCCACGACGAACATTTCTGTCCCATATTTTAGAACTGTTCTCACAATCAATTTGGTTGTCATGTTGTGGATCAGAACAAAACTCAGGTGCATTGCTACTACTTTCGTTATAACCAATGGTTAGGTTTCCTAAACCATTGACCAGACCGTTAGTATTACCAGAACCATCATTGATTTGTACATTGATAGCGGTAAATTCTGCCGTGTCGTGTCCATTTATAAAGGCATAACGCAATAAACCGTCTAGCTCTAATACGCTGTTGTTTTCTACCGCGATTAAATCTGTTTGTAAGGTGGAAATAGTGTTGTTTGCTGTATCCAAGCTATTTTGAGTTGTGGTTAAATCAGTTTGTAACTGGGTCACAAGACCTTCAAGAATGACTAAACGGCTGTGATTATCATCTAACGAGGTTTCAACCGCACTAAAGTTGGCATTAACATCAGCTGCTATTGCTGGCTGATGTGCCACAAAAGTATTGGGTACGGTTAGCTCGCTGCCGGTTGCAACTGAACTCAATAATACCATGTTGCTGATAATGGCTAATAAGCTATTTTTATAGCGTTTAAATTTTCGATTGATGCTGTGCATTTTTCTATCTCCTAATGTCGAGAACTTTGTAAAATTCCCGAGTTAATCGTTTTGTTAATTTTGATTTTTATCTTAGTAAAAAAACAATTGTGAATTGTGAGAAACCAATGAAAAAGTTATGAGAAAGTTATGAGAAAGTTATGAGTTTTAATTTTTATGCTGATTTTGGCTACAGAAAGCTAAGATTTGGGTTGTTTTTTTAACTTTTAGAGAAAAGCAGTTTTTTCAATAATACAATAGACACACACATAAAGTTATAGCTATAACAGGGGATATAGCAGGAGGATATAGCAGGGATATAGGAGATATAGCAGGGACAGGCGCTTCATAGAAAGTTGAAATTGTTATGATTTTGTTCTTTTTGTTTTTTACAGGCATAAATTAAGGTTGTTTGAGCATGATATTTTCGGTATATTGAATTTTTGCAAGAAAACCAACAATTCACCTTATTTGAGATATAGAAGAGCATTAGTATGAAAATACTGAAATTTAATTTTGTGTTTTTTGTTATTCTAAAGCAGGAATCTTAAAGCCAACAGCCCATTTCTTTTTAATATTTCATGGCTATGCACTAAATTCCTGTTCCACAACTCCGACACGGCTTTTTTGTATACATAGCATCAATAGTCTATTAGGAATTTGTAGTTCCCAATATCTTCGATTGTATCTAAGTGATATGCCATGAAAAGTACTTAAAAGAAACCTTTTTAGATTTGCAATCGCCACATGTACCCAAGGCAACTATTTATCAAAAAAGTTCAGGTGGTGTCACTTTTGGAACGTGTCTAGCAAAAGCTGCAACTCCAATATTTGAACTCAAAGCATCTGTATTAACGGTACTCGATGGTTCTATATATTGTTTTGTAAATTGTGAAATAGTCTTCTTCTCAACGGACTCAACTACTTGCATTGCAATAAAACAAGCTCTCTTGTTTTTTGTTTCACAAGCTATAATAACTGATACTTTCCCATCTGCACCACGGTCTCTTTTGCCTGTTTTTTTGCCACCAATATATGCATCATCTAATTCTATTGTACCAGATGGTTTATACTCAAAATCACGCTCACCCATAGCTTTGCGCAGTAACTTTAACAGCCTATAAGCTGTTCTCCATGTTGTTCCAATCAGTTTCGATAAGCGTAATGCAGAAATACCACCTTTATCGCTGCTAATCCAATAAATGGCCAAAAATCATTTAGTTAACGGTCACTTGCCTCCATGAAAAAGCGTACCTGAAATTATTGAGGTTTGTTTATGGCATTCACTGCATTCGAAATGGTGGCGGTTTGATGTGAAATAACCATGCTTGTTTTCGCAATCTGGGCAGACAAAACCATTAGGCCATTTTTCTTTTTGAATATAGTTGAAACATTGTTCATGTGTTGAGTATTACTGTTGCCAATCATAAAAGCTAATATTTTCCTGTTGCATATGTCAACTTTTAACTTTGAAAACATTGGTTTAAGCTTTTGTATTCTCAAATCTTGAGAATACAAAACATGAAACAGGATTAAAGTGTAGAGGCATGTAAACATATGGTATTGTTGGTAAATGTATGATATTCATTATTGTCAATTAAGCAGCTATGGTTACCGATGTTAAAGATATCAATAACCAGTATGCTAAATAGATTTTTAGCTTACAGGTAGAGGATCGTATGAAAGGCGTTCATATACATCTTTGAACCTTTAATTTATATGTGCTTTTGACAACTTAGATTGTTTTCTTCAATTTTTAGATGGGTTATTCGTAGGTTCTCCTGTGTTTCACGATATGTGTCATGATCATCACCAATTTCGAATTTAAAATCGGGTAATGCTTCAGAGAGTAATGTTCTTATTTCACAATGTTGTTCATTTTTCTTTAAAATTTCAGCCAAGTAAATTTTTGATCTTGCTAGGGATAAATATCCAGATTTGTTTTCTTTTTTTACTTGTTCAAAAAATTCCATACTATCTCGTAAGTACTGTTCAGCAATGGTGTTTTCTCCTAACAATCCTAATGTTTTAGCATAGTGTAGGCGCATCCAATGATAATATATTCCTGGTCCTTGTGATTCTTTCATTATGGGTAGAGATTTTTCATAATAGTGCTTTGCTAAAAGTATATCTTTATTACTTAACAAATATTGATCAGCAAGGTTATGTTCTAAAACTGCAATAGTAACTGGATTATTAGCAAAGTGTTTTTTCTCCATTTCAATACCCAATTCAATGTGTTTTATGGCTTCTTCATAATTTTTCAGTAGTCCATATGTGGCTCCTAATAATTTTTCTATTTGAACACGGTTCGGATATATCTCACCGTAAACCTTTTGATAAATAGCACTGGCTTCCTTGAAATACTTAAGTGCCATTTTGGAATGAGATATAAGCAAAAATGTACCAATTTGATATTTGCAATTGGCTAACAAATAATGATCTTCCCCTAATTGTTTTTTAAGAATAGTTTCTGCTT
>JAESTH010000123.1 GCA_016763695.1 Alcanivoracaceae bacterium | reverse complement strand
AGAGAAAAAAGACATTTTTTAAACAATCAAAATATAGAAAAGGCAGGGTAAAATGTTTTTAGTTATAGATCCAAAATTAGATAATGAAGAAATTGGCCGAGCAGAAATAATAAAAAGAGGGTTTAAAGTTAAAATCTTTAATGGTGAAAATATTTATTATCTAAAAGCTGAAAATAATAATGAGTCATATCGAGTTTTTAAGAGACTTGGGAATACTGTAGTTCAGGAGATAGGTAGAGCCTTTTGTTTGAATACTTCAAGCTCGATTATTGAATTTGATTTAGGAAATAACAGTTGTGTTTACAGATTAAAGATTTTATTAAAGCATGCGAAGAACTCAATGTAGAAATGCACCACATCAAACTGCACGGCGCTCTATATAATTTAGCAGCCAATGACCCTGAAATTGCCGCTATTGTTTTAAATGTGTTTGCTGCGGTTAAAGCCGATATCAAAATCTATGTTCCTTACCAATCCGTTATTGCTATGTTGGCAGATGATTACTTTCCTATTGCTTATGAAGCCTTTATTGACAGACGCTATCACAGTGACCTTAGCTTGGTCTCCAGAAGCAATGATAATGCCGTGATTACAGATCTTGATCAAGCCTGGCAGCAAATGTCCAGCATTGTCAATCAAGGACAATTAAAATCAGTTGAGGGTGATCTTGTAAGCATCAAAGCAGATACATTTTGCCTGCATGGTGATGAAAAAAATGCCGTGGCTTTAATACAACATATTCGACAATGTCTTTGCCACTAATTTTTGAAAACTTCGGAGCTCACGCCATACTGATTTCATGGCCGAATGAAATTAACGAATCTATAAGGCTGGATATATTTAATTTTAATCAAAAAATTCACAGGCTTATTCCTGATTATATTATTGAAACAGTTCCTGCTTATTGTAGTTTAACTATTTTTATAAAGGTTAAAGTTGATCACCACGAGTTAATCAACAAGCTCAAAAAATTATATCACCATAATGATGACACCACTCAAGTGCCCACAACAATATGGAAAATTCCCGTTTGTTATGACTTGGAGTTCGGAATTGACCTAACTAGGCTTGCTCAAATTAAAAAATGCACAACCCAATCTATTGTAGAACTACATTCACAAGCTTTGTATACCGTAGATTTTTTGGGGTTTTTACCTGGATTCCCTTATCTCAGCGGTTTAAATCCATTATTACATACACCTCGATTAACCAAGCCAAGAGTGGTTGTAAAAAAAGGCTCAGTGGCGATTGGTGGCAAGCAGACTGGAGTCTATCCAATAGAAAGCCCTGGCGGTTGGCATATTATTGGCCGAACACCCATCTCATTTTTCAATCCGCACGATTCTCAGCCGAGTTTTATCAATCCTCTTGATAAAATAAGGTTTCAACCAATATCTAAGACTGACTTTGACTACATAAAAAAACAGCAGAAGTATAAAATAATAAAGGTCTTGCAAAATGATTGAAGTCATATCTGCGGGTTTATACACCACCATTCAGGATCAGGGACGATGTGGTTTCAGAAACATTGGCGTGCCCACGAGTGGAGCAATGGATATGTACAGCGCCAGACTAGCTAATGCACTGCTTGATAATGATGTTGATGCAGCTGTTATGGAGATGACATATTACGGCTCAACGCTTAAATTTAATGCAGACACACTTATTGCAATCACAGGTGCCAATTGCTCAATAACATTGAATACTCAAGCAGTTAAAATGAATGCCGTTACAGCTATTAGTTGTGGTAGCATCCTGAAAATTGGTAGCACTGTAAAAGGTGTACGTATTTATATGGCAATTGTTGGCGGTTTTAATTATCCGAAAGTTTTAAATAGCCGGAGTTTTTACCAAGGTATAACCCCGGTGTCGCAGATATATAAGGGCGATAGATTAAATACTGTTAATCAATGCAGATCTATCATCAATCGATCTTCTCTCAAAGTGAATAACAGCCATTTTGACGATCAAACCATCAATGTGACAACAGGCCCAGAATTTAGATTGCTGGATAAAATTAATCAGCAAATTTTGTGCACAAAAACTTTCAGAATCTCAACTCAAAGCAATCGTATGGCATATAAACTTGAAATAAACGACAATTTGACAAAAACACCCAAAACCAAGGATATTATCACCTCATGCGTACAGCCAGGAACAGTACAACTAACCCCGTCAGGGCAGTTAATTGTTTTGATGCGCGATGCTCAAACTACTGGCGGATATGCAAGAATTTTGCAATTAACAGATAATTCAATCAATCGTTTGTCACAAAAAATGGCTGGAAAATTGATTGTATTTAATTTAAAAGACTAAATATTGTGATGAGTTGGTGATTTTATACAAAATTTTCCGACGAAATACACTGTATATCAATAAAATTGCATTTCATAAAGACTGTGGTTATTTATATGTATTAGACCTTACTAATATTTGACATTAATCATAGATTACGTTATAAACATATAATTGGTATTACTAATCTTACAGGTATAATGATGGGAAATTATTCTTTAATATTATCGTATAGGATCTGTTAATACAAGAGTACACGTAATTGCTATGCAACTTTAATGCCAATTATCTACTTAAATTTTAAAAACAATAATTAAATGGGGAAATATAATGAAACAGTATTCTTTCAAAAAGAACAAAGTATTTACAGCACTGGCAATTGCCAGTCTTGGACTGAGTTCTCAATTTGCCTTGGCACAAGCCGATGATGCAGAAGGAGTAAATGATGACGTAGAAACAGTTACAGTCATCGGTTCACGTAGTCAAAAACCTCGATCTGCTGCCGATTCACCCGTTCCGGTTGATGTAATTTCAGCTGAAGATCTTAACTCTATGGGTGGTTCAGTTGATTTAACTGACAGTCTTAAAGCCATGATTCCATCATATACTGCAACACCTGCAACAGGTGATGGTAGTGCTTTTGTTCGACCGACCTCTTTACGTGGCACAGCTCCAGATCAGGCGTTGGTACTGATTGATGGAAAAAGAAGACACCGTTCAGCTTTAGTACAGTTTTTTGCACCAGCTGCAGGTAATGGCGCACATGGCGTTGATATAGGTATGATTCCTTCAATCGCATTGAAACGGGTTGAAGTTTTACGTGATGGGGCTTCTTCACAGTATGGTTCAGATGCCATTGCAGGTGTTCTAAATTTTGTTACCAAAAATGCCTCAGAAGGAGGAGAATACCAGATTCAGTATGGACAACATTATGACGGCGAAGAGAGTTATAAAGTTGGTTTGAATCAGGGCTTTGCACTTGGTGACAATGGCTTTTTAAATCTTAGTTTAGAATACTCAGATAACAAGGCATTATCACGTGGAGTTCAACGACCAGATGCTCAAGCTTTAATTGATGCTGGAGCCATTGGTGTTGGTGCCGATTCTCCTTTTGGTGATGGGCCATTAGTACAAACCTGGGGCCGACCTGAAACAGATGCCTTGAGATTTTTCTTGAATGCGGGTGTTGATATTGGTGAAAACACTTTATATTCACGCATCAGTTATGGAGACACTTCTGGTCGATACAGGTTTTTCTATAGAAACCCTAATCATTCAACTTTAACTGCTTTAAGGGATCTTGGATATACAGGCTCACTTAACGATACAGGCTTTACTCCATTTCTCGATGGCGATCAGGAGGACTTTAGTATCGTCACGGGTCTTGAAGGTGAATTTGCTGGTGGAACATATTTCGATTTTAGTTTTAGTTATGGTAAAAATGAACTGGATTATTTCCTGAATAATACTATTAATTCAGGGCTGGGTTTAACCTCTGGTTTGCAGATTCCACAAATGGATTTTGATGTAGGTGGATACAAACAGGAAGAAATTAATTTAAATGCAGATTTTTCTTATGCCATATCGGATAGCATGAATCTAGCCTATGGTTTTGAATACAGAGAAGAGACTTACACGGCTAACGCTGGCGAAGTATCCTCTTATACTAATGCCGATGGCTCACCTGGTGGTGGTTCAAGCGGCTTTAGAGGTATCCCCACATCAGATGCAGGTGAGTTTGATCGTGATAACTATGCATTATATATAGATATCGAACACGATATATCTGATGATTTTATGTTGCAATATGCCTTGCGTTATGAAGATTTTTCAGATTTTGGCAGCACAATTAACGGTAAGTTGGCTGGTCGTTACAATATTTCTGACACGACTGCCTTGCGTGGCGCTATTTCAACAGGTTTCCATGCACCGACTCCAGGTCAAGCCAATGTTAGAACAACCATTACCATCTTTGATGGTGCAACTGGACTTCAGGTTGAAGAGGGCTTAATTCCTTCAACTGACCCAAGAGCCCTTGAAGTGGGTGGCAAGGCTCTGACTGAAGAAACGTCTTTAAACTTTAGCTTTGGTTTAACTTCTGATCTCTCTGATAATACTACATTAACTGTTGATTTCTATCAGATCAATGTTGATGATCGCATCTACCGTACTGGTGATATCACAGCACTTGATGGAACAACCATTTCATTTTACACCAATGCACTAGATGTTGAACATTCGGGTGTAGATGTGGTATTAACATCCAGTAAAGACTGGTCAGATAGTACTACTACAGATATTTCTTTTGCCTATGGTTATAATAAAATTGATGTTGTTAATCAGAAACTGATCAATGGAGTTCAGCCCGTAAATGCTGGTTTAGTTGAAGATATTGAGAATAACTACCCTAATCACCGTTTTACCCTGACAGGTAATACCATGTTTGGTGATAAGTGGAACTTATTGTTAAGAGCCAATTTCTATGGCGAACATTTTGATGAGCGTGGAACCATTAATGATCCAGTTAGCCCAAGTGCTGAAATTGATTCAGTTATTTACCTTGATGCTGAATTAGGTTATTGGGTAACTGATCAATTTAGAGTTAAATTGGGTTTTTCCAATATATTTGACGAGTTCGTTGATGAAGTTGGTCCACCAAATGCTAACCGTGAAAGTGTTGGTCTACAATTTCCTCGCCGTAGCGCCGCTAACTATGAAGGTGGTTCTTGGTATTTAGCTGCAACTTATACCTTCTAACAAACAAGTATATTTTGAAAAAAGGGTGGTTATGACCATATTGGTTGTAGCCACTTTTTTTATGCATTAACATTCAGCGTACTGAGCAAATCTTCATGCAGCATTAGTTTATCAATGGCAGCTTGACCAAGCTCTATAGCTGTCAAACTCAATAAGCTTTCAACCAATATACAATTGGCTGCTAGGCTATTGGTAAAATAATGACCCTCAGTGGCAATATTTATTGATACACATGATCGATCGTGTAAGGGCGAAAGTTTAGAGTCGGTTATAGCAATAATTTGGCAACCCTGCTTACTGGCTAAAGAAGCAATATCAACGGTTAAATGAGAATAAGGTGATGAACTGACTATGACTAATAAGTCCCCTTTACGCATTTGCCCAACAGCTGTTGCAATGCCATGTTCTGATGGCCCGAGCATTTGCACATTTATTCTGATCAAGCTTAAACCATACCGTAATATACTGGCAATAGCCGATGATTGCTGATGCCCAAATACAAATATATTTCGTTTAATTGCGAGCAACCTACTTATTTTCTTAAACTCTTCATTTGTGGTATTCTGTATACATTTTTGCACATTTTCAATGGTTGATTGTGCCTGTTTAAGGACGAAATCCCTAGGCGAAAAGTCACTGAACTGGACAATATCAACAGCTCGCTTACTATAATAATCAGTCTTTACTTTGGCACTTTGTTTGAAAATTTGTCTAAAGTAGTTATAGCCTTTAAAACCAAGTAATTTAGATAACCGTGTTATTGACGCAGGACTAATGTCAACAAAAGTTGCCAATTCGACAATAGTGCTGGTTGCGACTCTATCAGGGTTGTCAACCATGATATGTAATGCAGATAAACTCTTTTTACCAACGTCTAACTCGATTTCACCATGTCGAAACATGATTAAAAATTGCCGGAGACTTTCAAAATTTTCTGGTGGAAACCGCATAAAACATTAAATAACGTTATTTTCAGTATTTTTCATTCTATATTAAATAATAGGGTTATTGCTAAAAAATCACACTATTTTGAAAATATATTTTTATTTATTTTTTTCTATTGAAAAACAACATAAACAAGTATAGATTTGTGACTGTATCCATAATAAATAAATCATTATGCAAGCGACTCACAAGATAGACCCATTTTTAAGAAGCAGCAGAGAATCAGAAACACTATTAATCAATCAGATTTCCCTGTTACGCGCTAGTAACAATAAAAAAGTATTTAAATTTGGCTTCGGACAAAGCCCATTCCCTGTTCCGCAAAAAATTACTGATTCCTTAGCCAGGCACGCTCATCGCAAAGAATACATGAGCGTGCAAGGGCATTTACCATTAAGACAGGCAATCGCAAGTTTTCATAATGATATGCAAGGCAAAGATTGGCATGAAGATAATATAATTATAGGTGCTGGTAGCAAAATTCTTATTTTCAGTATCTTGGCTGCTTTTGAAAAAGCCGAAGTGATTCTACCCGCCCCAAGTTGGGTTTCTTATGAGCCTCAGGCGAAACTATTGGGACATAAGGTCGATTGGCTAGCCACTAAATTTGCTGATAACTGGAACTTGATGCCAGAATCACTAGATGAGTATTGCAACAACAGGCAAAACCAAGACACACCTTTGGTATTGGTATTAAACTATCCCAATAACCCAACGGGTCAAACATTTACGGCCAAACAATTACAGGTATTGGCAGCAGTGATGAGAAAACATAAAATTATCGTTATTGCTGATGAAATTTATAGCCTACTTACTTTCAAACACAAGCAAGCCTCTATTGCAGATTATTACCCTGAAGGCTGCATTGTTTCATCTGGTTTATCGAAGTGGTGTGGTGCTGGTGGCTGGCGTCTGGGCTTTATCCACATCCCACCAGGATTAGGCAAGCAACTATTTCAGGCTATTATTGGCGTAGCATCTGAGACCTACTCCTGCGCTGCTAGTCCGATACAAATTGCCGCAACCACAGCCTATGAAGAAAGGGACTTAGCTAATGATTTTTTATCCAGACAAACCCAACTGCTTTCACAGGTAAATGATTATTGTAGCTCTCAATTAAACAATAGCGGCATTGATGTGCACCCATGTGTTGGCGGCTTTTATCTGTTCCCAGATTTTTCTAGGTTTAAACACAAATTAAACGCCAGACAGATTTATACCAGCACCCATTTAACCACTGCCATTATGGATGAAACAGGAGTAGCCTTACTGCCAGGCAGTGCTTTTGGTATGAAAGAAGATAGCTTGACCGCCAGGCTTGCATTTGTCGATTTTGATGGGTCACAGATATTGGATGAGAAAAATATTGCGAGCTTTAATAATGTTAAACAGGGTATTGATAAATTGTGTGACTGGGTGAGCAAACCATGACTATTTCCACTACATCTAGTCACTTTTTCCAACAGACTTTTGCCACCGTATGAATGATGGGCTGAGCAACCGCTTTATTTTTATAATTCTGTATGATTTCTCTTGTATGATTTACTTCGTACTATTATTATACGTAGTACTACTTAATTCGTATATGGTGAAAAAAATAATGAAGAAAATGATAATGTTAATAATTATGGTTGTATTTATGGCGAGCTGTGCATCAACCCAATCTTACGATTCTGCCACCCCAATGAGAGACAAGTATGGGAAAATAAGCGTATCTCCTACCGCTAAAAAATCCCTACGTGGAGAATTGGCTGATGAACCTGAAAATGAGGTGTTTTGTAATAAGGTAACAAAAACAGGGACAAGAATCCCTACCATAACTTGCAAGACAATTGCAGAACATAAAAATCATGTTAAAAGAAGTAAGTTAGCAGCAGATGCTATGATTAAGAATACAAACCGAAATATGGGTAAAGTAAATAATTAAAAAAAAGCTATTAAGCACCGCTCCTTTGCGATTATATGCTAAGGAGAGGTTGCCTAGTAAATATAGGAATAAATTAAAAAATAAATTGGCTAAATATAAAGACTTTTATTTAGGCTGCTATTTTTTAAAAATTGTTATTGTAAAATACGCAATAATGTATTAATATCTCTCGTACTATTAAATTCGTAAAAATAATTAATGATGAAAAAACTTTTTATAATCACTTGCATATCTTTCTTTTTGGTTAGTTGTGCATCAAACAAATCCCCCCATTCAAACAATGCAACCAACAAAAATAATGAAATAACCAGTGTCCCAGCCGATAAAAAAACTAAAAAAGCAAAAAAGACCTGCAAAAGAAGTGCAATCAAAACAGGATCTAACTTAGCCAAAGTGACATGTAAAAAAACTTAGTTAGCACTTGGCCGAAAAAGTAATTCACAAAATAAGGAGGTCTGCCAAAATGCATAACCTCCAAATTTTCTAAAATTTAAATATCATACCCAAATTCTTTTTTAAATAAGGCATTAAATTCTGCTTTGGTAAAACTGTGATTTTGAGTACCGGCACTGGCAATTTTAATACTGCCCAGTAATGAAGCAATCCTGCCTGTGGTTTGCATATCCAAGTCATTCATCAAACCATATAAAAGACCCGCTCGATAAGCGTCACCACAACCTGTTGGGTCAACAATTTTCTCAGCTTCAACTACTGGAATATGGTAAACGGTACCATCAATATAGATTTCTGAACCTTTTTCACCACGGGTCACAATCAGTGCTTTTAAGTGCGTGGCAATTTCTTTGGCATCCCAGCCTGTACGTTCACAAACCAGTTCGTATTCATAATCGTTAACTGCCATCCAGGTGGCTTGCTCTATGAAGTTTTTAAGATCGTCACCATCAAATAATGGCATGGCCTGACCAGGGTCGAAAATAAAAGGAATCTTGTTATCAGTAAAACCCTGAGCATGGGTAATCATACCTTCTCTGCCATCAGGTCCAACGATACCGATGCTAATGTCCTGGTGATCTGCAACTTTGCACTCATGGGAATGGATCATGGCACCAGGGTGAAATGCAGTGATTTGGTTGTTATCCTGATCGGTGGTGATAAATGCCTGTGGTGTAAACATTTCGTCTTTAACAATGACTGCATCTAGTGGAATATCAAGTGCGATCAAGTGTTCACTATAAGGGGTAAAATCTTGACCAACGGTTCCCATTGGAACTGGCTTACCACCCATTAATTTTAAATTATAGGCGATATTGCCCGCAACTCCTCCAAATTCTCTACGCATACTGGGCACAAAAAACGACACATTTAACTTATGTATTTGGTTAGGTAAAATATGATTTACGAATTGGTCTTCAAAAACCATAATAGTGTCATAGGCTAAGGAGCCACAGATTAGTGCTTTACTCATAATTAATTCTCTTTATATTATCTTTTAACTTTTTTCTAAAATTGATTTTACTTGAGCAGGGTTTGCTCTGCCTTTGGTTTGTTTCATGACCTGGCCTACAAAAAAATTAAACATCTTCATGTTACCGTTTTTGTATTCCTGAAACTGTGAATGGTTATTTTTAATGACCTCTGCCACAATAGACTCTAGCTCACCACTATCAGATACCTGTGCCAGGCCATGCTGCTTTATAATTTCATCAGCTGATTTGTTGTTGTTCCATATTTTTTCCAATACTACCTTGGCAATCTTATGTGATATGCTACCTGCTGCCAACGAATCCAACAATCCTGCAAATTGTTCGGCACTAATGGGTTTAGAATTCATATTGCAATCAGTTGCTTTTAATAAAGCACTGTATTCTCCCAGCAACATGTTGACAGCTACTGTTGCTTGCGCCTGTTTTAATATAACAACCGTATCATCAAAAAAATCTGACATGGTCTTGTCAGAGGCAATGATTTTTGCATCCTCAGGCTTGATATTTAATTCATCAATGTATCTTTGTCTCTTAGCCGCAGGAAATTCAGGAATAAACTGTTTTTCATTATCGATATAAGCCTGATCAATAACCACTGGTAATAAATCTGGGTCAGGGAAATAACGATAGTCATTGGCCTCTTCCTTGCTACGCATGGAACGCGTTTCATTTTTCTCTGAATCATATAAACGGGTCTCCTGAATAACTTTAGCACCAGATTCAATCACTTTAATCTGACGTTTTATCTCAATATTAATAGCCTTTTCTACAAACCTAAATGAATTGATATTTTTTAACTCTGTTCTTGTGCCCAATTCTTTTTGTCCTTTGGGTCTGATAGAAACATTGGCATCACAGCGAAATGAACCTTCCTGTAAATTGCCATCACATATTCCCAAATGAGTAACAATACTATGAATCTCTTTCATATAACTGACAGCCTGTTTAGCAGATGACATATCGGGCTCTGAGACGATTTCAATCAGTGGCGTTCCACAGCGATTAAGGTCTATGCCAGAATATTTGGCATATTTATCATGCACAGATTTGCCTGCATCTTCCTCAATATGTGCGCGATTAATACGAATAACCTTATCTTCATTATTCTCATCTTTTATGGTGATGGTGCCATGTTCACAATGGGATGGTGTAGTTGAGTGATTTGATAGCCTTTGGGTGAATCTGGATAAAAATAGTTTTTTCTGTCGAATCGAGATTCTTTAGCAATAACTTTTGCGCCAACAGCCAAGCCAAACCGAATGGCATAGCGCAGGACTTTTTCATTAAAAACAGGCAAGGTACCTGGCACTGCTGCCTCAAGTAGGCTCACCTGTGAATTGGGCGATGCCCCATAGGTAGTATTGGTGCCAGCAAACAGTTTGCTGGCAGTTTTCAGTTGCGCGTGTATTTCTAAACCGATAACAGTTTCCCACTGGGTTTTATTGCTACTCATGATACCCCTCCGCTACTTGTGAATGCCAGTTAGTATCCTGTTGGTATTGATGAGCAATATTGAGCAATACGCTCTCTTGTAAATTGTGCCCTATCAATTGTAAACCCACTGGTAGATTATCCACCATTCCAATAGGTATAGACATACATGGCAAACCAGCCAAGGAAGATGGTACAGTATAGATATCTTCCTGATACATACTCACGGGGTCTTTTTTGGCATTAAATTTGAAAGCTACTTCTGGTGACACGGGAGCTGCAATAATATCAACCTGTGCAAAGGCCTGATTAAAATCTTCGGCAATTAATCGACGTATTTTTTGTGCTTTAAGGTAATAGGCATCATAAAAGCCAGTCGACAGTGCCCAGGTTCCTACCATGATACGTCTTTTCACTTCTTCACCAAAACCTTCGGTTCTGGAGCGTACATATAAATCATTTAAGTCTTTGGGGTTCTGACACTGGTGACCATAACGAATACCATCGAAGCGAGATAAATTTGAGGAACATTCAGCTGGAGCGATTACGTAGTAAGCTGATACAGCCAAATGTGCTGTTGGTAATTCTACCTCAACTAATTCGGCACCTAAATCCTGTAATTTTTGTATAGCCTGTTCTGTAACGGCTTTAATCCCTGCTGATAAACCATCCATCCATTCGCGTATGATGCCGACCTTCATGCGCTTTATTGATTGTTGTAGGTTTTGGCTAAAATCTTCCTTATCGACCTGTGCAGAAGTGGAATCTTTGGCATCATAGCCACACATTTGTGATAATACATAGGCACAGTCTTCGGCACTTCTGGCTAGGACCCCAGCCTGATCCAGGCTGGATGCAAAGGCAACCATACCATAACGCGAGGCTCGACCATAACTTGGTTTTATACCCGTTATACCACAGAGTGCTGCAGGTTGCCGTATAGATCCACCTGTATCAGAACCTGTTGCAATCGGAGCCAGTCCTGCTGCAACCACAGCTGCAGAGCCGCCTGATGAACCACCAGATACACGACTTAAATCCCATGGATTTTTGACCGCGCCAAAATAAGAGTTTTCGTTAGAGGAACCCATGGCAAATTCATCCATATTTGCCTTGGCCAAGGTAACCATTCCTACAGCATTAAGATTATCCACAATAGTGGCATCATATGGAGCAACAAAGTTTTCTAACATGCGGGAGCCACAAGTGGTATTGATGTCCTTTGTACAAAACAAATCTTTGTGCACCAGTGGAATTCCCGTTAAGATGCTGCCTTGATGACTATCGATTAACGCTTGTGCTGCTACAATTTGCTGCTGTGCCAATTGTGGAGTGCGATTGATCAAACAGTTTAATTGCTTTGCAGATTGCTTTTGCCTGTTTGCGTAAATATCGTGTAGTTCCTGCACTGATATGTCTTTACTGTGCAATGCTTGTGATATCTGTTTTATACCTTTAAATTTCATATTTTTATCCAATAATTATTCAACAACAGTAGGGACTAAATAATAGTCTTCATCAGCATGGTTTGCCATTGATAACAACTTATCCTTGTTAGATGTCTCTGTCACCACATCTGCACGCAATCTCTGTACTGCATCCATGGGGTTTGCCATGGGCTTAATATTGTCAGTATTCACTTCATTGATGTGATTGATCATTTCTACAACGGAGTCCAGTGAGTTGGCTATTGCATCAATATCTGCCTCACTGACACTGAGATTGGCAAGAACTGCAATTTGTTCAACTTCTTTGCGATTTATTAACATACAGATACTCTAAATAATATATAATTGGCGATTGGCGCTATTTTAACGAATGGCGTGACATTATGCCATTTTTCCAACACAAACCATACAATTTATACAACATGTTTAAAAAATTCAGAAGCCTTTTTTCAAATGATTTATCCATCGATTTAGGAACTGCCAATACACTGATTTATATGAAAGATCATGGTATTGTACTTAATGAGCCATCAGTGGTGGCTGTGCGCATGGACAGAGGTATAGGCGGGCCAAAAGATATTGCATCTGTTGGTATAGAAGCAAAAATGATGCTGGGTAGAACACCAGGGCATATCAACACCATTCGTCCACTTAAAGATGGAGTTATTGCTGATTTTGAAATGACTTCAGCCATGTTACAACACTTTATTCGCAAGGTTCACTCCAACCGCTGGTTAAAACCCAGTTCACGTGTATTGATTTGTGTGCCTTGCGGTTCTACACAGGTAGAGCGTAAAGCTATTCAGGAATCCGCTGATGAAGCTGGAGCCTCAGATGTCTATTTGATTGAGGAGCCAATGGCCGCAGCTATTGGTGCAGGTATCCCCATTCATGAGGCCCGTGGCTCAATGGTACTAGATATTGGTGGTGGAACATCCGAAGTGGCGGTTTTATCATTAAATGGTATCGTTTATGCCGCTTCAGTCAAGATTGGTGGCGATAAATTTGATGAAGCTATCATCTCTTATGTGCGTCGTAGTTATGGTACCTTAATTGGTGAAGCAACCGCCGAAAGAATAAAGCAGGAAATTGGCTGTGCCTACCCTTCAACCGAAGTTAAAACCATAGAAGTCACTGGGAGAAATTTAGCAGAAGGCGTACCAAGAATGTTTTCCATTAACAATAATGAAATTCTTGAAGCCTTGCATGAGCCACTGGCAGGCATTGTCTCTGCGGTAAAAACAGCCCTGGAACAAACCCCTCCAGAACTATGTGCAGATGTGGCTGAACAAGGTATCGTGTTAACTGGAGGCGGTGCATTACTCAATGATTTGGATAAATTACTGATGGAAGAAACGGGCCTACCAGTATTAATTGCTGAAGATCCATTAACCTGTGTCGCCCGTGGTGGCGGTAAAGCGTTAGAAATAATGGATGAGCAAGGTTCTGATTTTTTTACCTTTACGCGTAGGTAAGATTAGACCCAAATCCTGAGATATTTCAAAACACATGTGGAGCCCAAAAAACGAATCATCATTAACCCAAAACAATGTACTTCGTTTTTTATTATTGGAAGTTATATGTATTGTTTTGATGGTTCTGGATCACTCATCCAGAATTGCAATGCCTATCAGAACGGCTATTTCAACACTGACATATCCGCTGACAAAAATCATAGAATTGCCTCAGAATGCCTATGAATTTCTGAGTTCTAACGCATCCAATCGATTTCAATTATTAAGTGAAAATGTCAGTTTAAAACAAAAATTATCACAGGCACAAATTGACTTGTTACAACTGGAAGTTATTTCACAGCAGAACAAGGAATTGAGACAGCTGCTCAATGCCAAGCAACAACTGCCTTTAAAAACCACCGCGGCCTTTTTAATCAATATAAATACTGGAGATAACGATCACCATTTCATTATTAATCAGGGCTTTAATCAAGGTGTCACCATTGGCCAAACAGTGTTGGATTTAAATGGTGTAGCAGGACAGGTTTTCTCAGTGAATTTAGAAACATCTCATGTGATTTTAATTACCAACAAAAATCATGCCGTGCCCGTTGAGTTTTTGCGAACAGGCATAAGAACCTTTCTCTATGGTACGGGAGATCTAGAAACCCTAAGCCTACCAGAAATTCCACAAAGTGCCAATGTTGTAACTGGCGATATATTAATCACCTCTGGTTTTGGCGGAGTATTCCCACGGGGACTAAAGGTTGCAAGCATAAGTCGGGTTATTGACTCTGCAGACCGCTCTTATCGAAAAGCTGAAGCGCGTCCCAGTGCGGATTTAAACCACCTTAAACAAGTACTATTGGTCTGGTCAGTTAAAGAACAAACCCTCCCTGTTGAACAAATGGATAATAAACAAAAATCTGGACAAGACGGACAATGAAACATTACTCTGGCAAGCTTATTCACCTATCAATTATCAGTTGTTTAATTTTGATGTTAATACCCTGGCATGCTTGGGTAAAGACTATCCAACCATACTGGCTGGCATTGGCGATCATATACTGGAGCATTGAAGCTCCCAAGCAGTGTGGTTTGTTTACTGCATTTTTCTACAGTATTTTACTGGATGTTCTATATGGTAGTTTATTTGGCAAGCACGGATTTTCTATGGTGGCAATGGTTTTTATTATCAGTAAAATTCACAAACGCTTAAAAATGACTTCATTTTGGCAATTGGCACTGATGATAGGAGCACTGTTATTAAATGATGCCTTAATTCGTGCTGTGATAGACTGGCTTTCCAGTAATAATGGCTTTTTAAATATAAATTTTTGGCAGGTTTTGAGCTCCATTTTTTTATGGCCGTGGTTTAAGTACTTTCTTGATAGAATGCGACAAAAATACTAAATTAGCTATATATTCTCACAATGTATCGATCTCATAAACAAATTAAGAACCCACAAAATGAAGCCAAAATATTTGCTGGACGAATATTCTCTTCTGTCGTCATCATTGCGATTGCAATCAGCATTATTTTTTCTCGATTTTTTTATCTACAGATCATTCAGCACAAAGTGTTATTATCCAATTCTGAAAAAAATCGAATCAAGACCACATCATTACCGCCTGCACGGGGGTTTATTTATGATAGAAATGGCAAATTGTTGGTGGATAACCTGCCGACTTATCGATTACAGGTTATACCTGAAAAAGTTGATAGCTTAAAAAAACAACTCAGTGCTATTCAACTATTTATTAAAATTAATGACGATGATATTACAGACATATTAAATAAGGAAAAAAATAATCGACCATTTAAGCCCATTATTATTAAAGCAAAACTAACCGAAAAAGAGTTGTCAGCCTTTATTGCCAGAAAACATGCTTTTATTGGTTTTGATGCCCAACCTTATTTAATTAGACATTATAAATATACTGATATTCTGGCTCATGTTGTTGGCTATGTCGGTAGAATAAATGATGAAGACACAAAAAGGCTAGATAAAAAAAGGTATTCGGGAACAGAGTACACAGGAAAACGTGGGCTAGAAAAGTTCCATGAAAAAACTTTGCATGGACAACCCGGTTCTCTGATTGTAGAAACCAATGCAAAGGGCAGAGTTTTAAATGCTATTGAGCAAAATTTACCAGTCAGTGGTCAGGATATCACCTTAACAATAGACATAGACTTACAGAAAGTCGCCTACGATGCATTGGGGGATTTAACTGGTTCAGTTATTGCAATTAACCCTAAAAATGGCGAAATCCTCGCCATGATTTCTAAGCCTGGTTTTGATCCCAATGATTTTGTCAATGGTATATCACAGCTTAAATATTCCCGTTTGATTAACTCCGATGAAAAACCCTTATTCAATCGCAGTATCAAAGGTGGTTATGAACCTGGTTCAACCATCAAACCTTATATGGCGTTAGCAGGATTGTATAATAATGTTATAGATTTAAATTTTAGTATGTTTTCGAAAGGCTATTTCCAGCTAAAGAAACAGGATCGAAAATATCATGATTGGAAAAAAGGTGGACATGGCAGGGTGAACATCAAACAGTCCTTAACCCAATCAGTGAACACCTTTTATTATTCACTGGCCTTAAATCTAGGCATTGACAGGATTCATGATTTTTTAAGTCAGTTTAGATTTGGAGAGTTATCAAATATAGAACTACTGGGAGAAATGCGTGGTTTATTACCTTCAAGAGAATGGAAAAAAGCCAATAAAGGCACTATCTGGTTTCCTGGAGAAACGGTAATTACTGGTATTGGTCAGGGCTTTTTAGTCAGCACTCCCATACAGCTTGCTACCTCATTAAGTATATTAGCCAATAAAGGTAAGTATATTAAACCCCACCTGATAAAAAAAGAGGCCGTTATAGCGCAAAATTTAGCGTTGGATATTTTGCCAGAATATTGGGATATCGTCCATGATGGCATGATTGGCGTGGTGCACGATATTAAAGGAACAGCCCGTTCAATTAAAAGTGCTGACTATTTAATTGCTGGAAAAAGTGGCACCTCACAGGTATATGGGAAAAAAGAAGAAGATGTTTACAATAAAAACATCCAAACTCCTAAACACTTAAGAAACCATGCTTTATTTATTGCCTTTGCGCCTGCTGATGATCCAGAGATTGCCGTGGTTGTGGTCGCTGAGCATGGTGCCAGCGGCTCAAGAACGGCAGCTCCGATTGCAGGTAAAGTCATAGAAAAATATATGCATGATATTTATCAGGCACCAGGAGTTGCTTTAACAAAGGTTAAAAAATAATGGCATATATCAGTCACTTTCATCACAACAAGCGACATTATGTGGATTGGTGGTTATTAATATTGATTGTCATATTAATGTGCTATGGATTAATCGTATTATATTCAGCTGGTGGCTGGATATTAGTGAAGAAACAAATAATTCGATTAGCATTAGGCATGATAGTCATGTTGTTTTTGGCTCAGCTTAAACCTGAAAAACTGGCTGGCATTACGCCATGGCTTTATTTTGCAACGGTATTATTATTAGTCGCTGTGCTGGTTTTTGGCTATGAATCTAAAGGTGCAAGGCGCTGGTTGAAAATTGGCATTCGATTCCAACCATCCGAACTGGCAAAACTAACAATACCATTGGTACTAGCATGGTTTTATCGTTACCGTATTCTTCCTCCCGATTTTAAATCAATAATTATAAGTTTTATCCTATTATTACTTCCTGCTTACTTAATATACAAACAGCCTGATTTAGGCACCTCCATTTTAGTTGTTGTCAGTGGGGTATTTGTTTTGTTTTTAGCGGGTCTTTCCTGGAAATATATTATCGGTGGGATTGTTGTGGCAACTTCAGTTATTGCTCCATTGATGTGGAATTTCTTCTTGAAAGATTATCAAAAACGCAGGGTATTGACCTTTTTAAACCCAGAAAGTGATTCCTTGGGTTCCAGCTGGAATATTATTCAATCAAAAATTGCCATCGGCTCAGGTGGTTTATTTGGTAAAGGTTGGCAAAATGGCAGCCAGACGCAATTAGATTTTTTACCCGAGCATTCAACCGATTTTATATTATCTGTTTTATCAGAAGAGTTTGGTCTGATGGGTGTTATCTTACTATTGCTGATCTACATGGCAATAATATTCCGAGGTCTTTACATCGCTTCCCAGGCCAAAGATACCTTTAATCGACTATTTACTGGGGCACTAACCTTAACTTTTTTTGTCTATCTGATAATCAATGCTGGAATGATCAGTGGTTTACTGCCTGTAGTTGGTGTACCATTACCTTTAGTGAGCTATGGGGGAACATCGATTATTACTCTGATGGCATCATTTGGCATGATTATGTCTGTATACAACCATAGGAAATTATTGAAATCATGAAAAAAACTTTATTACTGCTACTACTATTATCCAGCTTTATTTCTACTGCCAAAGTTGACCAGCAAGCTGTCGATGCATTTATTAAAAATACAGCTGCCAATAACAATCTGGATGAACAAGCCATTAGATTGATTATAAATCAGGCAAACAGGCAACAAAGTATCATTGATGCCATGAATCGCCCCGCAGAAAAGAAAAAAAAGTGGTTCGAATACCGAGCAATATTCCTTAAAGATAAACGCATCAAAGGTGGGGTGGAATTTTGGACCAAACATCAAAAAGTCTTGGAGTCTGTCAGCGAAGAATCGGGTGTACCAATAGAAATAATAGTAGCTATCATCGGCGTAGAGACAAACTATGGTGGTAATAAGGGCAGTTACAGAGTAATTGACGCCCTTTACACCTTGGCTTTCGACTACCCTAAACGTTCGGCATTTTTCAGCAAAGAACTGGAAAAATTTTTAGTCTTAACCCACAAAGAAAAAATTTCAGCACTTGAGACCAAAGGCTCGTATGCTGGAGCCATGGGCTTTGGTCAGTTTATGCCCAGCTCCTATTTAATGTACGCGGTAGATTATGATAAAGATGGACAGCGCGATTTGCTTAATAACATCTCTGATGCCATCGCCAGTGTCGCCAATTATTTCAAAGCCCATGGCTGGAAAAAAGACCAGGCTGTGGTTCACCAGGCACAAATCAGCAAGGATTATAAAGTCTTGCAAAAACAAAAACTCAAACCATCCTTAACCGTTAAACAGCTAAATGATATGGGTTATTCCAGCAAACAGAAACTGGATGCAGAGGCAATGGTCACACTAACCCAATTACAACAAAAAAACCACAAGGAATACTGGTTTGGCATGCATAATTTCTATGTTATTACCCGCTACAATCACAGTGAAATGTACGCCATGGCGGTTTATCAGCTGGCTCAGGAGATTAACAGTTTAAAACTTCTGTGAAGTCAGATGATGTTAAGCGGATAAATCTGTAAGACTTATTTTTGGATCAGGGTATAATGTCGATACTTTTATTTTATAAATTTGTATTTATTCAGCGTATTTTAGTAATAGCTGTCAGTCATTGATTTCTAAGGACGCGTTATATACGTCCATGTAAGCTCCTGAAAGCATCCATGCTTTCAGAGCCTTATAAAGCAACAACTGACATCTATGCGCTTAAACTCGCGAATATTTACATCACTTTTTTGATTGATATGCAAAAAACATTATTTTTAATTGCTGCTGTTATTTTATTTATTTCCGCATGTTCGAATAAACCAAAAGTCAACAAGCCGCATACAGTACCAGCAACAAACGCTGGAAGATACGCACTAAAAAACGACAAGGCTCCCGATTCATCAAAATTTGATACAACAACATTACAACAATGGGAGATTAAAGTAGAGCCCCTAAGTAGATATGGCAATCATTCTCCTTATGTGGTTTTTGGAAAAACCTATTATCTGGCTAAGAGTAATCAGGACTTTGAGCAAAGCGGCACAGCCTCCTGGTATGGAAAAAAGTTTCATGGCCATACGACCTCAAATATGGAAATATTTGATATGTACAAACTGACCGCTGCCCACAGAACCTTGCCCTTACCCAGTTACGTTGAAGTGACTAATTTGGATAATAACAAAAAAGTGATCGTACGAGTAAATGATCGTGGGCCTTTTAAAAGCAAACGTATTATTGATTTATCCTGGGCAGCAGCCAAGGCGCTTGACTACGATACCAAAGGACTGGCAAATGTGCACATTCGGCTGATTCAGCCAGCTGACAATAAGCCAGAGCCTGTTGTCACTGCCAAACAAAAGAGCCCTAATCAGACGCGCGTTAATGGCTTAAAGTTTTTACAAGTTGGCGCATTTTCACAAAAAAATCATGCCCTTAATATTGCCAGTCAACTAAGCCAATTGATATTATTGCCAGTACATGTCAGCAATACATTGGCACAAAATCCTTTATACCGAGTTCGTATAGGCCCATTATCAGAAGATGAAAACATTATTGATATCATCCAAAAAGTACATGAAAAAGGCTTTTTAAACACCAAAATGATAGTGGAATAGTTGTTAAAACTTGAGAACGCCAATAAAGTATTGATTAAGCACTGGCAGCTTAAAAACAATAATGAATCTACCAACCTTAAAACCGTCATATTCACTGTTCATAATACTGATATTTTAGATTATTTTGAAAATGAAAAATCCATAACCATCTGCTATGGTTTTATTGACCAGCAAATAAACGGCACAAATAAGGCACAATATATTGCAAGTCAGATCTCTCAGCATGGAAGCAATGGCTTAAACCATTGTTATGGTTCTTTTATCATCATTTCCTATAACAAAATCAACCAGCAATGCATCATTGCCAATGATGCCCTGGGTGATTTTGCTGTGCATTATGTTATAAATGATACCGTTGTACATATTTCCGATTTTCCAAAGGCATTACTAGATAAAAACAATTTATCCATAAATAAGCATAGATTACTGCATTATTTTGCCCTCAGTCAGCCACAGCAAAATGGTAGCTTTTTTGAAAATATAAGCCAACTTAAACCAGGTCAATATTTGACCCTAAAAGACCAACGTACAACAATAAAAACCTATTACAAACCAGCAGAAAATGTTAATTATAAAGCTTGCTCGTTAAATGAGTTATCAGAACATTTTAAAAGCTTGATGCAATCCGTAATTACACTACAAACACAGGGCCAGACAAAAGTTGGCTTGATGCTCAGTGGTGGTATGGATTCAACATTTGTAGCAGCCAACTGTTTACAGGCTGATAAACAGCTCAGCACTTTTAGCTATGTATTTCCACATATGCCAGAGGCAAATGAATCCATATGGATAGATGCGATGCGGCAAATGGACATGGATATGCACACTTTTTCTGGCGAACCTCACTGGTCATTGAAATCACCCTGGCACACCAGTCTCAATGCACCAATAAGCAATCCTTATCGTCATCTTAAATCAGTTGTTTATCAACGGGCACAGAGTGAAAATTTAAAAATATTACTCACCGGTGTTTTTGCGGATCATTTATACACAGGCTATATTTATTGGCTGGTTGATCAAATAAAAAACAAGCCCTTAACAGCCATAAAGTCACTGTATCATATCAGCAGAAATAACGGACTCAAAACCTGTTTAAGACAAATAGCTCCAGCAAAATGGTCAAGTAAAAGTAAATTAACAGCCCACTGGTTGAACAAAAAATCTTACTTATCACTCAATAAAAGCAGACGACAAAGCCCCACAAATAAACATCCTCACCCACAACAATACGCACTGGCATTTGGCATGGCAACTGCACAGTCCTGCTGGTTAGAAAACGAGTATGCCTTTAAACACAAATTAAGCTTGCGCCATCCTTTTAGAGACCGACGAATTGTAGAGTTTATCATGTCAATTCCTGCTTGGATATTGGGTCATTATAATCAGCCAAAAAGATTTGTACAAACAACGGCCATTGGTTTATTACCTGAGACAATTATCCATAGAAAAAAGACCACCACATTAAAGCCGCTCTTTATCAAAGGCGTATTAGATAAAGAGTTGAAAAAAGTCAGAGATTTATTAAACAACTCTCAATGTAGCTGGCATGATTTTGTAAACAAGAAATTGATTCACAATATGTTACACAAACCTGATGGGCACTATAAAGACTCAGACTATATGATTTTATGGCAGTGTATTGCCTATGAATTGTGGCGAAAACGATTGAGAACCATCTAAAAGACCCTCCTATGTGACAAAAAAGGAACCCAAAACAAACAAGTAATGGGCTCCAAAATCAACTATCTTATTCTAATGGAGCCGTGATTATACTCATCGGCATATTATTCCTATCCCATTGGCTAGTATGCTCGTTGGTATTGACATTTATCTGCATGTTTTCCATGGTTGCTGTGCGGTTTGAGGCGTCATAATCAATTCTTACGGTTCCTACCATTGTTGACTGGATAGGCACAACTGGACAGTGAGGACAAAAGGTAGATGAATAAGACATATCAATATCTTCAACAGCACTATTTGCACCACCTCCAAGTACCCAGTATGGTTGACCACTGTTATCATAAAGATAGTTAATGACCACTTCTACATCTCCCTGAGTTGCAACAGTCTCACCCCAGCCTGCTTCTACTGGGTTAAACCACAATCCTGTTCTTTGCTCATTTACAGCACCTGAAAAAACAAAGGCATTGATTAAATCAGCACTGAATTCACCATTGATGGTGCGGGTCTGTACTGCATTACTGGCATCAATTAAAGTGGTTACAGATTCACCAACACTGGTCACTGTTTGTGTTGAGCTTAAAAATGGGCCATTATAAGAGACTTTTGTTAGTTCATTATATGCCTGATTATTCTGCATGCTGCCAGCACCTGTGATATACCAAATAGGAGAGCGGTCAGCTAAAGCGGTATACTGTATATAGAGCAAACCATTTTCTGAAAAATACATATCATTACCATTTCCAGATCGCCTTGGATTAAACCATAAACCATTATCAGCCTGGATATCATTACTGCTGTTGGGCGCACAATTGCTAACAACCGAACAGGAACCATTATTACCTAATGTATTTGAAAACACTTCTGAACCATCCTTATTAAAGCCAGATTCATAAACAGCAGCCTGCATTCGAATAGCAAAAGCAGTGTCACAGACGGCATCTTCAGCAATACTAAACTCTATATTAGCATTGTGTTGTTGCGAGACCTGTAAATCGTCTAAGGCCAAAACAGGCGTTTCAAGATGGAAGAAAGTATTGTCAGAATCAGACTGATTATCCGCATGATAGACACAAACAGCCTGCTGAGTGTTTATTGAATTAGGGGTATTACAGGCAAAACTAACACCATCGGTGGCACCATCACTTTGCAGCCCTATGGTTGAAGAAGCTGGATTAAAGCCAGTTCCATTATATTGATAGACCCATTGATTAACTGTCGCATATAAGATCGCTTCAAAATCAAAGTGCTCAACAGTATTTGTGGCGAATAATTCCACATCATTGTACATGAAAATATCACAAGCTAAGTCCTGAGCCAGTTCTGATTGTCTGGGACAAGTATTAAAGTGTTGGTGATAAATATGTTGAGTGATTAAATCATCGTGTAATGGAATAAGCCTGGCACTGGTTGTCACGCCATTGGCTGTATTGTTAGGCAATGCGGGTAAAGGGCAATCATTATCAAAATCAAAACCACTTTCTGCCGAGTTTGTTGAGATATAACCGTTACTACTTAAATACAGGCTACTGATCGCATTACCATATAAATTAAATGGCTGGCTTAAGTTGATAGAAGCTACACCTTCATCTGTGGCAGCAAAATCATCATTGGGATCAGCATCAACCAGCGTCAATTCTGTGCCTGAGGCAGAAATATCGATAAACTGTCTAGCACATAGACCCACACCGTTACCGAAATTATCCTGTGCGATAATATTAATATTGTCATTTGCACTGCTTTTGCTGAATACAGCATATGTGCCTTGAGCTTCAGCAAAACCATTGTTTTGCATGGTTACTGGTACACTCCATCTTTCACCTGGATCCACAAAGCCATCACTATTACCACACATTTGTACTGCATTGCCAGCCGTTAATAGATTAACCCTTGGTGCCTCTATCACCAGTGCTGTACTACCACTGTCAGTACAGCCTTCACTATCGGTGACTGTCACGCGGACATTACCGACAAATGCTTGACTGTAAGTTGCAGAAATAGTTGATTCACTGCCATCAAAACTTTGATCGTCATTCACATCCCACTGGTACTTATATGGAGACACCCCACCACTGACATTAACCGAGAAATCTTGTAATGCACCAACCACAGCATTGTTATTATTGTGGTTAATGGTAATAGCCATGGCAGGACAGCCTCCTAATCCCTGTATTGTTT
>JAESTH010000122.1 GCA_016763695.1 Alcanivoracaceae bacterium | reverse complement strand
TAAGTTTATCGGGAAGTCGGGCTTTGATTGGTTCCCATAAAGCGGGCGAAGATATCAATATTACCACGGGAGCTGCTTATATTTTTGCACTTAACAATAACCTCTGGTCTCAAACTGCGAGATTATTGGCAACCGATGCGGATGATGCCGATAATTTTGGTGTGTCTGTTAGCTTGTTTGGAAATCAAGCCTTGATTGGAAACAGTAATAATGACGATGCGGGTAATGGTTCAGGGTCTGCCTATATCTTTGACTTTGATGGAATTGATTGGTTAGAAACACAAAAACTCACAGCTTTAAATGCTGGATCCCAACATAAGTTTGGTGATTCGGTGAGTTTATCAAATAATCGCGTATTAATTGGTGCAAGCGGAGAGAGCTCCAGCGGCACAAATACGGGAGCTGCCTATATTTTTGAAATCAATAACAATTCCTGGACTCAACGACAAAAAATTAATGCAACTGATGCACAAGCCAATACAAAATTTGGCCATTCGGTGAGTTTAATTGGCAATCGCGCATTAATAACAGCCATCGGTGATGATTCCAATGGGATAAATACAGGTGCAGCTTATGTATTTGATCTTAATATCGGTGTGTGGACTCAAGCACAAAAACTCATTGCAGCAGATGCCACACAACGAGATGAATTTGGGTTTTCTGCCAGTTTAAGCAATGACAGGCTTATTATTGGTGCGCACTTTGATGACTCCAATGGAGATCACTCTGGTTCTGTTTATGTGTTTGATAAAAATGGCAATAGTTGGAATCAATCTGAAAAAGTGCTGGCAGTTTCAGGAAATAGAGCCGCCAATATACAATTTGGATCTCCTGTGAGTTTATCTGGTAACAGGGCTTTGATTGGGGCTCGCTTTGATGATGATGATGGCTTTGACTCTGGTTCTGCTTATGTCTTTGATTTTGATGGAATCAGTTGGAACCAAACCCAAAAAATAACCGCAGCGGATGGTGAAAGTGGTGATAGGTTTGGTTCAGTGAGTTTATCAGGTAACCGTGCTTTAATCGGAGCCATAAACGATGATGATAATGGCACTGATTCTGGTTCGGCTTACCTCTTTGATTTTGATGGAACCAGCTGGAATCAAACCCAAAAAATAACCGCAGCAGATGGTGAAAATGGTGAAGGGTTTGGATTTTCAGTGAGTTTATCAGCTAACAGGGCTTTGATTGGGGCGTTCAGAGATGATGATAATGGCACTGATTCTGGTTCTGCTTATATCTTCGATTTTGATGGAACCAGCTGGAATCAAACCCAAAAAATAACCGCAGCAGATGGTGCAACTGCTGACTTGTTTGGCGTTTCAGTGAGTTTATCGGGTAACCGGGCTTTAATTGGGGCGTCCAGATTGTTTAATGATGCGAGATTTGGCGCTGCTTATGTTTTCGATTTTGATGGAAACAACTGGAATCAAACCCAAAAAATAACCGCAGCAGATGGTGGAACGGGTGATAGTTTTGGAAAATCTGTTAGTTTATCAGGAAACAGGGCTTTGATTGGGGCTGATTTGGATAATGATAATGGCACTAATTCTGGTTCTGCTTACCTCTTTGATTTTGATGGAATCAGTTGGAATCAATCACAAAAAATAACCGCAACAGATGGAGAAAGTAATGCTTTATTTGGAAGTTCAGTGAGTTTATCGGGTAACAGGGCTTTAATTGGGGCTCGCTTTGATGGTGACAATGGCATTAATTCTGGTTCGGCTTACCTCTTTGATTTTGATGGAGTCAGCTGGAACCAAACCAAAAAAATAATCGCAGCAGATGGTGGGAGTAATGATTTATTTGGAAAATCAGTGAGTTTATCAGCTAATCGAGCTTTGATTGGAGCGACTCAAAATGATGAGCATGGTATTGATGCTGGTGCTGCTTATATTTATACCATCAATAATGATTTAATCTTTGAAAACGATTTTGAAAATTAATGGTTATAAAATTTTATATATGAATTGAGCCCTAATAAAATATCAGCTTAGAGGCTGTTTCTATAGACCTCTTCATAAAAACAATATAAATCCTTCAGGTTTGAATACTCTAAAATAGTCATAATAAACCCACATTAAAACTTGAGAAAAATTCATGAAAAAAATATTCCTATTAATTATCACACTAATGGTCAATCAGTTACATGCCCATGGCGATGCACACGATGAAGAGGATTTTCTTGTTAAAGAATTTGGTAATTTAGGCAAGGTTGAATTGACCACATCATGTGAAAAAAACCAACAAACCAATATGAATATTGCGCTGTCATTATTTCACCACATGATGTACAAGCAAGCCGAAATAAATTTTAAAGCCATTATTAAAAAACAACCGGATTGTGCTATGGCTTATTGGGGTTATGCAATGACTTTGTTTCATCCATTGTGGCCAGATACCATCAGTCAAGAGTCTTTGCTATTGGGCGAAAAAGCCATAAACAAAGCCATAAGCTTTTCAAATACCACCAAAAGAGAAACACTTTATCTTAATGCCACAGCCAATTATTATAATAACTGGCAAAACACCAAAGACAAAGACAGAATTATTGCCTGGGAGCAAGGGCAGAAATTGCTTTATAATAAATATCCTAATGATATTGATGCCGCAGCAATCTATGCCTTATCACATATAGCAACGGCCTCAATGAGTGATAAAAATTTGACTCACCAGAAACAAGCTGGTGTGATTTTAGATGAGTTATATAAAATTGCTCCCTTAAATCCTGGAGTCGTTCATTACAGCATACATGCCTATGACAGCAATTTATTGGCGTCTAAAGCCATTGTTGCTGCACGAGCCTATGACAAAATCGCCCCAAATGTTCCACATGCTTTGCATATGCCCAGTCATATTTTTGTTAGATTGGGACTGTGGCAAGATGTAGTGAGTTGGAATATTCGTTCAGCCAAAGCGGCTTTAAATTATCCAACAGCTGGTACTACTTCAATGCATTATGCGCATGCCATTGACTATTTGATCTATGCTTACTTGCAGTTAAGTCAATATAACAAGGTTCAATTAGTTATTAATAAATTACAATCTTACCATAATTATCAAGATGTTTTCCCCGCAGCCTACGCACTGGCAGCAATCCCTGCTAGGCAAGTATTGGAACAAAAACAATGGTTGCTGGCTAAAGAATTAAAACCAAAGCAACCCCATTATTTATCGTGGGATAGATACCCACAAGTACAAGCCATTACTTATTTTGCCAAAGGCTTAGGTGCTGCTCGCAGTGCAGATTTGGAAGTTGCGAATCAAAACATTGATATTTTGAATGAATTATATGAAAAGACATTAAAACTCAGTCCAAACTATTGGGCAAAATTAGTTGATGCTCAAAGGCAAACTGTTCAGGCATGGATAACATTTTCCAAGGGTGAAACAGAACGTGCCATTACCCAATTAACTCAAGCTGCTGATTTAGAAGACAGTCTAGATAAAGACCCCGTAACTCCTGGTGCAGTAATGCCATCCAGAGAATTGTTGGGTGATATGTTAGTCATGAATAAGGATTATAAAAGCGCATTGCTTGCTTATGAAAAAACATTACTTATTAACCCCAATAGATTAAATAGTAAAAGAGGCATAGATTTTTGCAAAACTAAATTAGGTCATATGAAATGAACAATAAAACCTTAACAAGGCGATCTTTTATCACAGCAGCAGCTGTAGTGACCAGTCAATTTGTACTGCCTGGTCAATCACATGCCATAGAAACAAAAAAAAACAAAACTATGAAAAACAAACTAGACATCGATTATTTTATTGCAGATTGTATAGAAGCCAACAAAGAAATGGATGCACAAATTGCCATCAAAGAAGTATTAACAAAAGCAGTTTCCAGACCCAAAGACATGTTAGCTGCACTTGGTGAGCCCAATAAAGCAGGTATCAATATTTTACATGCCTCCAAAACCCTAACCATTTTCAATGCCAGTTGGACACCTCAAATGAATTTGTTGCCGCATTCACATTTAATGTGGGCTTTAATCGGTATTTACACAGGACGTGAAGACAATATTTTATGGCGCAGAGATAAACAAAGTATTAATGCCTATGGAGTAGAAACTTTGTTTGAGGGTGATGTCGCAGAGTTGGCAGATGATGTGATTCATTCTGTGACAAATCCACTACAACGGTTTACCGGTGGATTACATATTTATGGCGGAGATTTTTTTCATACCACTCGTAGCCAGTGGAATCCAGATACTTTAATCGAAGAACCTTCTGATGGAGATACAATTAAATCAATGTTTACTAGAGAAAACAAGAGATATAATTTAGCAAACTAAAGTTAGTTGTTCAAGAGGCGGTGGCTTTGTGGTAAATTCAATTTCAGCAACAAAGCTTTCCACCTGGGGTCATGATAAACCAATGTGAATGCAGGATAGTTAATCGCTTCGATCAAATCTGCTGGTGATCTTTTAAAAGACAGCTCAAGGTATTTGAAAGTATTTTCAATATCTCCTCTATAGGCGTAAACTTCGGCAATTAGTTCGTTGATGACTTGTTTTGAATTACCGATCAAGTCAATTAACAATGTTTCGGATTCTTGCTTTCTATTTAAAGCATACATTGCAATACTCAATGAAAGCTGCTTATAATGTTCTACCGTTTCTTGTTTGGCCACTTGTAATGCTTCATTGAACTTTCCCATGTCAATGTACACTTTAACCATTTGTGCATTACCAATCGGTGCTTGGGGATAATAATACTTATATTTTTTGAATGATTCAATGGCCCCAGATAAATCTCCTAACCAGTGCTGAACTATGCCTTTATTTCGGTAGTAAACAAATTCTTTGGGGTTCATTTCTATTAATTTATTGTGATTCTCTATGGTGTTGTCAAGATTACCAGAATAGCCTAAGACTACATTAGCATTAGCCAATACTGTAGCATTATTGGGGTTTAAATTTATCGCTTTATTTATATTGTTATTGGCAGAAACAAAGTCTGAATACTGATTTAAGTCTAACCTAGCCAATAGAGCATATGCTGGAGCAGATTTTTTATTTAATGCCAGTGCATTATGTACGGCTATTCGTGCTTGATTCAACCCTTGGTCATAAGGAAGTTTTTGCAAATTTAGACTGGCAGATACCAGCTCTTGTGCCAATAATAAATGTGCGGGTGCATAATTAGAATCAATCGATAGTGATTCTTTGACCAAATCTATGGCATCCAATATTAAATTTGGATCATTTTTAAACTTTAAAAACTCAGATTGTAGATACAATGAATAGGCTTTATCATTGACTTTATAGGGCATAATTTCAGTTTCAACAACATGCAATTGAAACTGCTGTCTAACTCGAGCTGCAATATCTGCCTGAATATCAAGAATGTTATCCAACTTTCGGTTAAAGGTTTGCGACCAAATATTTATTCCATGTTCGGTTTCTATTAATTGAATATCAATGCGTACATCATCACCATTTTTACGTACACTACCATCGATAATATGGGTTACTTTCAATTCATTAGCAATGGTTTGTATTGATACATTTTGGCCTTTATAAAAAAAAGAAGAACGACGATCTCGAACGTGGATATCCTTCATATTAGCCAATAAACCAATCAATTCTGTACTCATTCCATCAGAAAAATAGGCTTGATCTTTATTTTTACTTAAATCCTCAAACGCCATAACGGCTATTGAAATGTGTTTGTTTGAGTCAATTAAAAAAACACCTTGGCCAATAAGATATATGGCTATAATGACAGCCACCAACATTAAACTTAAATATTTAAGCATATAATTTATATTGGAATGAGTTTGCTTTGATTTATTATTATCTATTATTTCAGCAATAAACTGATAACCTCGTCCATGGAAAGTTTTTATTATGGCTTGTTTGTTACCATCATCACCCAAAACTTTACGGGCAGATTTAATGTGATTACTAATTGTAGTATCTGAAACCACTCGATCTTTCCATAGATTATCTAATATTTCTTCACGAGTTACCAATCGTTCTCTATGTGCAAGAAGATATGTGATTAAATTAAAGACTTTTGGCTCTACAGCCATTAGTTTATTATCGATAATTAATCGGAAATTTTTTGTATCTACTTGAATATTATTAAATCTATAAATCATTCTATCTAATTGGTAATTATAGTGCTTGGTAAAGCATAAACTTAGAGAGAATTTTAGCAAGTTATTTTGTCATCTTTCTTCCAAATTATATTCATCTATAAAATATTAGATTGAGGTATAAAGGCCCCCTCCTGTAGGGAATATTTGATATTGAAGTAATTTATTGTATATCACTAGCTACACGAAATCCCATGAAAGGATACCTAGATGTTGCGATGCTTCTATAGCGAACAGCAGATCGTAAGTAACTTTTAATATTATTCCAAGAACCACCACGAAGAACATAACGCGAAGAGTCTGTGCAATCAAAACTCCAGTTACGGCCTTCACTTGGCGCCCCTTTATAATTACCATGCCAACAATCAGCCGCCCATTCCCATACATTACCATGCATATCGTATAAACCAAATTCATTGGCGCTAAAACTCTTAACTGGATCTGCTGACTTTTGCTTACCACACTCATCACCAAGATAACCATACCTGGCCAGATTACAATTGATCATCTCACCCCAGCTATATTCTGTAGTACTCCCAGCTCTTGCTGCATACTCCCACTCAGATTCTGTTGGCAATCTATATGGTTTTCCTGATTTTTTTGTTAACCATTGTATATACTCCTGGGCGTCATTCCAGCTTACGTTTACCACCGGATAATTGGCCCCTGCTAAATCCTGGTTTTTTGGTTTAAAACTACAACCACCTTCACCGTAACATGTATTCCACTGGCTAATAGTGACTTCTGTTGCCCCCATATTGAAGGGTTTCATCGTCACTTCATGCCTTGGTGTTTCATTTACCTGTCCATCATTGCTACCCATTAAAAAACTTCCAGCAGGAATCCTTATCATAATCGGGCAGTTTTGACAATCTGGGTATGTCTTGCTATTATTCATAATAGTTGGATAGTCTCCAGCTATTGCTTGAGTATTTGGACTTGCTAAGTCTTGCATTGTATTAAACTGACTACTGTGGGCTCTTATACTATCTTCTGGTTGTACAATAGTTGCAGTACTTAGATAATTATCAAATCCCCTTAAATGATAAGCTATAATTAGTTGTTGTCTATGGTAGTTTTCAAGGTAAATAACAGTTATAACAAATAAGGTTATGCTGATAGCTATTAGTGTTTTAAGGGTTGTTGATTGTTTATTTTTTGCCTTATTATTATCAATAATATTTTGATTGCCATGAATAACTTTAACAGTCCCATCACTGCCAGATATTTCTGTATGAGCTTCAACTTTTTCTGTGCCCTTACTACTAGATATTGCCGTATTGGTTTCAGCTTTTACTGTGGATATTTCACTTATATTAGTTAAACCTGTATTCGCAATAGATTGCAAGGCAATAATCAACTCATCGGTATTAATATATCGTTCAGCTGGTTGTTTTTTTAACAATCTAGTCATTATAGTTTGAAACGCTTTATTTTTTAAAGATAAAGGTGGTGGGTCATCATTGACATGTTTGACATAAACCGCTGATGGAGTAACATCAGCAAAAGGGGTTTTACCTTCCAGTAAGTTGAACATCATTATTCCTAAACTATATAAGTCAGATCTTCCATCAACCTCTTTTGCCAGTATTTGTTCTGGACTCATGTATTGTGGTGTGCCAATAGCTGTTCCCGTATGGGTAAGAACTGTATCGGTATTTACCCCCTTGGCAATCCCAAAATCTGTAACTATTGGATGACCGCTTGAGTCAATCAAAATATTATCTGGCTTGATATCTCGATGAACAAATCCAGCATCATGGGCAACTTTCAATCCGCGGCAAATACCAATAAATAATTGACAAATTTCAGGGTGTGTTAAAGAAGAATTTTTCTCATCTGCTAATGATCCAGTTGAAATATATTCCATTGCCATATAAGAGCTTTGCTCAAATTCACCGGCATCATAGATAGTAATAATATTAGGGTGGTTTAACGCAGCCGTAAAATGTGCCTCACGAACAAATCTCTTGGTAAATGATGGGTCTAACTCAGCCAGAGAAGGCAGTGTCACCTTTAACGCTACTTGGCGATTGAGCGCATTTTGTAGGGCCAAATAGACGATACCCATTCCACCTTGACCCAAAACTCCATCAATTCTGTAGCCTGGAATTTGTGGGTATTCAATTTCTAACATAGTATAGCTGCCTAATTCAGATTTGAGTAAAATAATACTAAATGTATATTTTTTATGGGATTATAAATCGATAATTAACAAATTTTAGCACACTTTTCAATAACTCAGCAACTAATATTTTTACTCTTTAAAAACCCAAATTATCAATAGCCCGGGGGGCAGCAACTTCCTTGAAATCTACCGCCTGTTTAATAATTAAGGAAAAAAGCATAGGTTTGAGGCTAAACAAGACTGTTCATTTAAGTGAGTTTAAGCCTCATTTCGGGAGGTTGGTCAGCCACCAGTAGCGAGGATCGGGCAGGCAGGTGTAGGTAATAAGGACAGGCATACCAATATATTTTATATCCGTTGAAGTAACTTGTTTGAAGCACGTATCACTGTTTGTTTTGGTACTTTACTTCATAGTCGGCTAGTATTTTCTTCAGTTTATTTTGGTGCCATTCGATCATATTTTCTGATTTTTTAACCGCGATAGTTTGATAATCTATGGCCTTCTTTACCTCACCAACTTTAAGATATGCTGCTGCCAATGCGGAATAGGCATAAGCGGATTCAGAATACAGTTCAACAACTTTACTATAGATGGATAATGCTTTTTGTGGATCTGTTGTCAAAAATGACTGGGCGAGATTTTTCAATGAACCTTCAGCCGAAACAGGAAAGCCATATTTTTTTTCTGATAGCATCACATAGTGATTAATTATTGCTTGGGAACCTCGTTTGGGAATTTCTGAATGAGCTGCCAAATTATTGTGGTAATCATCGAAAAGTTTTTCTATTCCGTTTAGGACGGTGAAAATAGGACGAGACATGTAATAGTGTTTATCATCTTTGAGCACGCTCCAGTCCAATTCTTTTGGAGCTAAGATGCTCAATGTTTGCTCGAACAAAGCAACTGATTCAACATGTGATTTTTCATAATTATGTTGACCAATTGTCATGTATAAAAATCTCAGTTTATCAGTTAACTGTGGCGATTTATTTTTAGCATCTGAAGTAATTGCAAGAAAGTTATTACTTAATGTTGGACTTGATATGAAATAGGCGTTAAACAATTGCGGCCTATTAAGTAACGCGTATAAGCCAATGGCTCCATTACTCATAAAGCCACTATAAATTTTAAAACCATTTGTTCGGAAGTTCTCATCAACATTTTTAAGAATATCGAACTCCAACAAATTCAACAATCGATTGTCCACAGGTTTCTCAACTGTCTCTTCAAACAATTTCGCGAGCCCCAAGTGGTAGTTTGCAGGTGTAACAATAATACTTTCCAGCCAAGGCCACTCGCCATTATGACTTAGCCAGTCATGTAGGCCACTCAAATAAACTTGACTTCTTGGATGAAGATCAAAGATTAAAAAATACCTCTTATCTTTGGCTTTATCATAGCTTGCAGGAAGAGTAATATTGAATTCGATTGGTTCTTCAAACACTTTTGACTTGATGCTTATTTTTTCAATTGGATTAAGCTCAGTAATTTCAACAGCAGCAACTAGCCAAGAAAAATTTATACATACAAACGCTACAATTACCTTTATCATTTGATTCCTCATTTAACGCCTATATTCTAAGCGCTTCTAACACCTGTTTAAATGCTTGTTATGTTAATTATTTACCATACCTACGAATGACAGATATCTTGCCATTTTCTATCTCAATAACATCTAAAACCACTTTGCTATAGCTAAATTCAGAGCCATCTGAGCGTAGACCTCTAGCAGAAAATTTATGCTTAAGAGCTATCAAGTTATACCCAACAATATATTCAATTAAATTTGCCTCATAACCAGTATGAACACCTAAATAACGTGACATACCTTCACGCATTGAGTTTTTACCATTAGGCTTTCTGGAATCATCTTCATTTGCTAAACTAATTGTTGAAACGAGGGTTGCTAAAACAGCGCTAATTGAAAAAAACGTGTTCATCTTAATTTTGTAGACTTTTGGGCATCTTCAATATAATCACCTATTATAAGCTCAAGTGTATTTAGTGGTACAGATCCTTTAGAAAGGATGGCATCATGAAAGGTTCTGATATCAAAATTAATGCCCAATTCATTTTCCGCTTTGCTTCGCAATTCCCAAATCTTTAGTTCACCCAATTTATAAGACAGGGCTTG
>JAESTH010000010.1 GCA_016763695.1 Alcanivoracaceae bacterium | reverse complement strand
GCCAAACCCTTAGGTTCATTAAACTGTGCTAAAGCGACAGTTGATGTAACCAACGGTGTGATAGCTGCGGGCACATCACCTGCAACGCCTGTACCTGCATAAGTTGTTACATTACCTAAAGCATCGATCTTGCGTATACGATGGTTTAGGGTATCTGCAACAAAGATATTTCCTGCCACATCCGTAACCACATCACTAGGTAAATTAAACTGTGCGACTTGGTTGCTACCATTTGCAAACCCACCTGCATAATAGCCATAAACATCTATTATAGGACTACCTGCAACTGTTGTTGTATTTCCAGCATGTGCATGTAAAGGCACCCAGCACATTAAGACGGAAACTAGCCATAAAAAATGATACAAAATATGCTTTTTTTTCTGTGTCATCATTGATTCCCACCTTTCATTATAAACATAAATGTATCTCCCATCACGCAATTAGTGTAACTCATTTTCTACCTGCAGCAGCTTTAATGTAGTCCGCAAGCCGCAAACTTAATGCAGCAATCGTTAAGGTTGGGTTTGCTGTACCTTGTGTCGGAAAAACACTGCTACCAATCATATATAAGTTCTGATGTTCATGGCTTTGACAATTTTTATCCACAACAGAACTTTGTTCTTTTAGACCCATTCTCGTCGTGCCACTGGGATGATGTGAAGACAAAGCCATCGCCGAATGTGTAATTGTACCACCTAAAAATTCAATAAGTTTTTCTGTGTGCCTGCGCCATATTTTACTACCTTTCGCTGTATATGGATGAAGTTTATAATCAACATAAGGCAAGGGTAAACCTAGAGGGTCTAAGCGTTTCCCTTCGACCCTTACTCGGTTTTTAGCATCGGGTAATTGCTCAACCTCAAAGCCAATTTGCGCCTGAAACATTGCCTTATCTTTTAACTTATCTAGTATGGAAGACCAATTCTTATCATCTGCTAACAATTGGGATGATTCCTGCTGTATATTCAAATCATTACCAAGGAAAAACTTAACTGCAGCATAGTCTTTTCTAAATGCACCATCACGCCCATGCAAAATAGTACTAATACTTTGTGGTCCTCTACCGAGAAACATAGGTTCAGGCATATCAAACTTCCACGTTAAGATGTGGTGATCCATCAGGTGTCTACCCACCTGATCAGAAGCATTTGCAACACCATTGGGGCATTGCTCATGCTTGGACATCAATAGTAACCTAGCCGTTTCAATGGCATTACACGCAATAATAAACCGCTTACCTTTTATGACATGAACAGAATGATCAGGGTGTTTATAGTGTACTGCAGTAATTTGTCGCTCACCATCCACATCCAATTGAAAAACGACAGCTTCTGTAATTAAACGTGCCCCTGCTTTCATTGCTTTCTGAACATCAACATTTGCACTATACGAAGCACCAATCGGGCACAATGGAGAACACATATTGTTGCCTTTGCAAGCTGGTCTTCCATCATAAGAATGACTATTTCTAGCAGCAGGGAAAGATGCAACCTTGAGACCTTTTTTCTTTAACTTCTTGGCAATCACTTGGTCAGCATACGACATAGGTATAGCTGACATAGGATAGGGCTTACTGCGAGGTGAGCCATGGACATTCTCACTATCTCCTGAGATGCCTAAAGCATACTCAGCTTGCACATAATATGGTTCGATATCTGTATAAGTAAGTGGCCAATCTATTGCCACACCATAATGCGTCTTTAGGGCAAAATCTGCAGGCAAAAAACGAGGGGTAATTGCTGTCCAATTCCAAGTGGTTCCACCTACGCCATGAATAAAGTGAGGTTGATATTCAGCATTTCCTTGCTGAGAAAAGTATTGATTCTGAGATGGCGACAACAACCAATCAGCCTTTGGAAAAGGTGATGATAATGTGCGGTTAGTGCTATGCTTATAGTTTTCAAAAGCATCTTCACGTGTCCATGATGGGCCAGCTTCTAAAATACAAACTTTAAACTTAGCTTGTGCTAACACCTTAGCCACAAGTGCACCTGCTACACCTGAACCTATAACAACAATGTCCATATCATCCACTAGGCTTTTCATATATTACGCCTTATTTTTGCGGGTGGTTCATGCCAAAAACCAAACGTTTCCGTAGAAAGCCCAGGCACTGGTCTGATTTCTTTAAGTGCTTCATGCATCAAAGCATGTTCATAACTCACCACAACATTTTCTTTATCGTGGTAATAAATACCTGTTACCCAAGTTGTAAGCAGGTGCCCTAAAAACCAATGCTCTCCCTCATCCAACTGGGCTAATACAATACCTTCATTTCTCTCAGATGACTTCTCTACAACACGTTGTAAATGGCTCATTCCCCAAGGTTCATCTTGAAGTAACTGATAAACACGTTTAGTCATACCAACATTCAGGGGTTCAAAATTTAGTATCTTTTCAACATATTTTGCAAATGCCCCATATGATATTAAAGACGCTGACACCGCTGCAAAAGTGAGCTTATGATACAATGGTAAACTTATAATAACCGCAAGCGACTTCAACAGCCTGCGTCTATTTTGAAAGTCTATAACCTTCATATCATGCATACCCATTAATACAGCGGCGACAAACCATAAGCGGGAAAATCATCCACACTTACATGGCTACCTTGTTGATCAAAATAATACGTTAAACCAAGCATATAACTGCTTTCATTATAACCAACATTCGAGCTACTACGTAAAAAAGATGCATGAACCCGTAAGTTTTCATTCACAGCGAATACCCCTGAAATATCCAATTGATAATGTAACTCTGCATTCACTGAGGACGGATATGATGCAGCATTTAATACCGTGACACTACCCAAAGGAAAATATGGTGAAGCATCCTGTCGTATGTTTTGGTGCCCAACAGATGCCGATGTTTTCACCAACCAAGATTTATCAGTGGCCGTCATGAATGATAAACTTAACCCTTTATCCCATAAAAACTGCGGGCTAAAATATCCACCATGCCCAATAGTATAATAATTTTGGTTCATCGTAGAGTGTTCCCAGCGCATATAAGGTCCTGCTGTAAAATACAAAAAGTTACTCAAATCAAACTGATAACTTAAACCCGTATATACAGAGACATATTCATTGGTTGCAACTTGCTCACCAGATCGTGACTCAGCAACAACACTGCCACTAAGCGACCACTCATTGGGCAGCACCATATACCCAGTTGCTTCACCACCATAACGTGATACAGCACCCCAATATTCTGTGCCTTTATACGGGTCAGGCAAACCTAAATAAGAAAGCAACGATGATGGTAAAGGTTTTTTATACAACGCCAATCGATACATGCTGTTATCATCTTCATGTTTATAACTCGCATTCACTTTTAACTCTGATAAATTAAAAGCATCATATACCAACTGCCCCACTTGTAACTGATATGTGGCATCACTTGCATCATATACATAACCCAGCGACCATTCATAACCATGATGTTTATTTTGTATCACGGGAAGCGCGTAATTACTTTGCCCAATATCCTGCATGCTACCAATTGCAAAACCTGGGTTAAATGGTTGGTTCGGCGCAAAGGCTTGAGGCAATGCCCCGTCTCTAAGATTCATATCAAATCTTTCATACTGAAAAAGAATCTTGTCTTTAGTTTTTTCATTTCTCAATGCACTTGGCATCGTAAAGGCGAGTACACGTTTTTGTAAATTCATGCGCGATAGTGCAAAATTACCCGACCTATCTCTACTCATTTGTGTTACATGTACCTTTGGAGAGTGATCATTGGAAACAGCAAAGGCTTGTGACTGCTCTAGTGTTTGTAAGTTATTTGTTTTCGCCAGCATCACAAGGCGGCGCAATTCACCACCCAACTTTTGTGACAAGGCCGCCAACTTATCCTGCTGCCCTAGCTGAAGAAGGCTAAAATACAAACCTTGCGCATAACTTAGGCTAGGTTGTATGTGGTATAGCTGTTCAAACAATGCTGCAGCTTGTGAAAATTGTTTCAAGTGATACTGAGCCCATGCCACCATTTCTAACTCACTATTTTGTAGTGCCCTTAATGCTTTAAGCTCAGCCAATAACAGCAAGGTTTTTTCATAGTTCTTATCCGCTAAGGCTTGCCCAGCAAGAACTGACAGCGTATTAACGAACACGCCCGTACCTTTGACCTCACCGTGGTAAGCATCAAGCAAACCCTCAAGCTCTGAATATTTTTCAAGCTGCAAATATGTGTACGCCATACCTTCGAGTGCCGACTTACTCGGCTGTTGCTGATAAGCCACTTTAAAATGCTTAAGTGCTAGCGTAAATTTCTTTTGCTCAAAATAAAGCCAAGCCAATGCTTCAAGCATGGGTGCCTCTTTTGTTTTCATCAATAAATGTGACAACTTATTCGCTAAGCGTAAGGCCTGTACATTGTCCTTTTTTTCATTGGCTTGTTGAGCCAAACGTAATAAACGCCTTTGGTTTAACTGGCTTAAAGCCTTTTTCTCCGTACTACTTAATGCCCATTTTTTTTGTTGCTTAAAAATGATTTCAAACTCAGATTCACTTAAATATTGGGCTGCATGTTCAAGTGTCTCAAAACGAACCGTAAAATCACATGATGTTAAAATTTGATTGTATACATCAAGCGCATGGTCTACTTTTTTTCGTTTCAAATACGCTTTAGCAATAAACAAGCGCCATTGGTTTCTTTCACAACCAAACACCCCAGGTTGCGTTTGATAGTTTTTTAAAACAATTGCAAAGTTTTGTTGCTTTATCGCTCGTGATACACGCCGAATAACCTTGTGTTCGAAAAGTAACCGCTCCAACTTAGCATCTGGCAACCAACCAGGATGAGATAATTTGGTTTGTTGAATCAACTTCCCCAGTTTTGTAAACTGACCTGATTTATATAATCCCCATAAATAATCATCACTCATCACTTTGGTAGGTAATACTTTTTTGGAAGTGCCCTCAGCATTCGTCACTTCACCCGCTGTATTTTTCTTATGTTGCACTTGAATATTATACTGTTTTTTTCTTTCAACAGTATTCACAGCATCTCTCTTTGTTTGCACTGTTTGTTCATCGCTAGCCATTGCACTAGTAGAAGTTGCCAAGGGCAGAAATAACATGCTGATAAAAATCCAATAGCGAAACATCATCACTCCCTCGGCATTTCTTGCCAAGCAAGTTTGCTAAGCAACAATAAAGACGCATGATAATATTGCATGGACTGCGTCAACGGTATCATTGAAACATTTTTAGCTGTTACTTTCTGCTGTGAAGCCGTACGTGTAAGCTGTGCAATCGCTTCAACACCACCCATAGATTCCGATAAATGTACAAGCGTATCATCCAGCGATAACCAACCTGGGTATGCCCCATGACCTGAAAAAACTTTCCAGAAATGGTTAGCCCTGAGCACTGCCGAATGTTGTTTGTGTCCAGCCCAAATCAAATACAAAGGAATACGAACTGCATCCAAACCAAAACGTCTAGGGAACCCTTTAGCAAGCTTCAAGTCATTTTTCCTAACCATTAACCAATCTGGAGGCATTTGCCATGCACCAAACCGTGCATACTCAATCAGCCTTAAACCGCTGGTAATCAGCTCACCCCACAGTGGCTCTTTGGGTTGAAAGTCTTGGAAAGCATACAATGCTGGAAAAACCCAATACGACAGGTTGATATTCACGCCAGCTTTTTTCCTAAAACCTTTTTGTCCAGGAAGTAACAAAGTATACCCTGAATGTTTTACCACCAACAACTGTTTAATATCATGGAGAATATTCTCTGCCTCAAGCCTTAAGCTATCATCTCCCCAAGCCTGTGATGCACGCAATAAGGACCAAGCAATTAATATATCACCATCTGATGCATTGTTCATATCAGGTACATGCGGCGCATAAGTACGCCAACGCCATGCAAAAAGTTTATCCGATGTATGAATTTGCAAATGTTTCTGAGTCCACTGCCAAATTTTCAGAAATGCGGCTTTATCATTATTTGCGACAGCCAAAAGCAAGCCAATACCCTGTGCTTCAGTATGGCGAACATTTTGATTTGCTGAATCAACAATCGCACCTTCGCTATGCATAAATGTGTCTTTATATATTTGCCAATCATCAGCCAGAGACTGTTGCTTAGCCGTGTTACAACTGAGCAGCAGCCAACTCAAGCTCATGATACACAAAAACAAACGCCATTGCTTCATACTATACATTCAGCTTAATGATGACTGTGAAACATAGAATGTCTAAGCAACAACTGCCGCGTTAGCCAGGTCAGTATCACCACCAACGAAATGATAATCAGCAATAAATAAATGGGTGATGTTACAGCATGGTATGCAATTTTTCCAAAAAAGGATAGTTCACCTGTATGGTATTCATTTGATACCTTAAAACTGCTAGTTTCATGACCTTCTTTAATATCCCATATAAATGTATCTTTATTCATATCTTGCCAAACTTGGGGGGTAACCAGACGAGCAACCGCAGCTTCTAACAGCGCTGCTGTCTTTGCTGTAAGCAATGTTACCGTTTTCCCTTCCATGTATGGTGATTCAAATTGCGACAATACCCCATAAGATTCTAAATCAAGTTGTTGTAGCGTTGGTTTATCAGCCAAGCGTAAAAAAGACGCTATCACAAGGTCTGATGCCAACACAGGGGTCAAAATATTTTTAGGAATACCTGAAAAATTGAATGCGTCAGACATCGGAAGCCAAGCTTCACCATCAATCATACTTAATGGTGAAGCCTCTAATATACCTGCAGGTGAGGCATGAAATTCATCAAATACAAATAAGTTTTTATTTTTATGCGTAAACCAATTATTGCTTAATGAAATCGTATCTGCCATATGCCCTTGTTGCTGTGCTAGTTTCGCCACCAAGGTAAGGGCTGATGACAAATGCTCATCTCCCCCTTTTTTTACATAAAAAACGGATTGATCACTTTCAATATATGGGTAACCCGTATCTTTTAACAATGCAAGGTTGGGCAACTTAGAATAATGCCCCATTGATGGTATACGAACAATAGAGTCTTCAAAAAGTGTAACTTTGATAGAGTCTATCATGTGTTGATGCTCCTTGGTAGCAACACTCGGTGCAATATGCCCTTGAAAACGAATGGTATTCATACCTCGCTTAAAAGAGCGCAATGGGAATGATAATTTCCAAGAGTTAACATGCATGCCATTGGGATTATTTAGAGGGATAGAATGTTGAAACTCCCCATTAAGTAATACAGAAACAGATGAACCCTCACCTAAAAATGCCGAATACGCGATATGCAGCATCACAACTATATCTTCATCAGCTATCGCAAATAAATCTGCAGGCAGCTTAATATGAAGCTCTGCAGCATCATTAATACCTGTAAGCACTTTGGTTTTCATACCAAGCTGAGAAAGAGTATAGCGCATATTCGATGCAACTGCAGTCTGTTTCTTGTTGATATCACCAACCAGTTTCTCAGCCTCAATACCTAAGCTCACAGACGCACTACCGATTTGTTTCAGGTTTATCTGCGCAAAATAACGTGCCATCGCAAACACCTCATCATCATTACGACCAGCCACAACGAGAATAAACTTGCTGAAATCATTAGGGTTACGGTAAATTTTAACCCATTGTCTTAACTTGCTTTGCTGCTTCATTATTGTTGTGCCTAAGGCTTTCTCTAAGTCCGCAAATGTCCCAAGTAATATAGCATCCATTCCTACATTAAACACAGGAAGTTTAAGTCCTTTGACTATACCTTTCGTATTTTCACCTATAATTTTTGCAGCATGCGCTTGAAGCGGTATACCATTGGTAAACTGCGCGATACTTTGCACAATAGATGAAGCAGCATTCATCATTTCATCGCTTGCCGCCTCACCCACTGTCAGCACAGTAATAGGGTAATGACCATTGGTCTCCACACCTTTGACTAGGCCAGCAATCGCAGAAAGTTTAGCTTCAATCTGTTTAGGCACTGAAGATACGCTAATGGTGGACAGCTTCACATCAATTTCAGTCCATAATTCTGAACTGTATAATGATGCGTCAGCTTGTACCGTATGCAAGCTGCTTTCAAACTGTAAAATATTATCCCCAGACTTCACAATTGACCTTGGAATAGTAAGATTAATGCTACCTTCAGGATAAAGCGGATCGAGAGGAACTTGTCCAATCACGTGTCCATTAAACCTAAAGCGAAGCTGTGACCTATCTTTAGATAAGGATATCGAGTTAATAAATTTGACATGAATCTTCATCGCCTTCACTGATGCTCGAGTTGAAACAGGGATTATTGCGCTAATTTGATCCCTACCATTTGCTAATCGTAAGTTATCTCCATTCAATTCAGTTGCATCAATATAAAAACCTAATGGTTTAGTAATTATCGTTACATGTTCACTTGCTTGTACACTGGTACTCAGCCCCCAAGTAACAACAATCATCATGACCAGCAGTTTAGAAAAATTATACATTACTCTTCCTCTTTTTTGAAAAAATTAAACCTGAAACTGTTTGCCGCGTAAGCAGTAGAATATGTGCAATTCCAGCAGGTAAAACCCGCTGAAAAAAGTGAACCAAGCCAGAGACAAAACCAAATTCTTCATTCCTGTTCATCAAGACTTTTCGCCACCGTTCGCTATCCCCATAACCCAAAGCCACCATATCTCGTTCTTCGCCCAGCGTTTTTGGATCAAAAGCGATGCGTAAAACCACATGTTCATCACCCTCTGCACCATGCTGGGCTATAAGCTTACAATGTATGTTTATCTGCCGTTTCAACGCACTACAATAAACATCTATAGTAAATTCCGAACTTAAGTTTTGCGCGAATTCTTTAGGCAGTAACATCCGCATACCAGCTGCACTTAAATCAACAATAGTTGCCTCATATACTTCATCACCACTTTGAATAGAAGCTGGGATTTTTACCGCAAAACGCGTAGTATGCCGCACTTGTTTTTTCTCTGTTAGGGCACCTAATGCACCCAAAACAACCATAGTATTAACCATGGCCCAAACCGTCACCACAACATCTTGTGTCAACTGCGAAGGGTCTGTAAGAATAGAAACAATACCCTTAACCGTTGCCGCACATACAAGTGCTACAAGAACATATACAGGGAATGAAAGCGGACTTATAAAATCTTCTTTGATATTTTCATCCTTGGGGGTGACATTAAACGCACCCTTTTTGGGGTTTATTAGCACCGAAAACACCGTTCGTATTGAAAACAAACATTGTAAAGTTTCATATACTTCGGAAACCAAGAACCACCTTTGTCTTCCAAAAATAACATCAAAATACAATAAAAAGGCAATAATATTTGGTACGGCATACAGTAAAATCTCAGAAGGCTCTGCATCAAAAAGTTTAATATCAAAAAGCAAGTATGCAACTGGGGCCAGCAAAAACATAATCCTCATATATGAGAAAAACCAATAACTCACCATATTAAAAAGACCTATTCTTTGCCCAAGGTTTAGCCCTTTTTTAAAGAGAGGGTTTTTCAGCATAAAGACCTGTAACATGCCATGCGCCCAACGTAAACGCTGGGTCATGAAACCCGCAAACGTTTCTGGCTGCAGACCCGCTAACATGGGTTTATGATAATAAATACTGTTATAACCACGACTATGCATTTCAACAGATGTTTCAATATCTTCCGTTACTGTCTGCGTACAAATACCACCTATCTCCTCTAGATGTTTTCGACGTAAAACCGCCCCTGACCCACAAAAGAATGCAGCATTCCAAGTATCTAAACCTCGCATTGTGTTGGTATAAAACATCTCACTTTCACTCGGCATATGCGCAGGTTTACTAGTATTCTTCTCAATGGGGTCATCATTAATCATAAAATGTGCAGTTTGTACCAAGTAAAGTTTTTCATCTTTCATGAACGGTGCCACTGTATTCTGAAGAAAATCTATCGTAGGCACATGGTCACAATCTAAAATCAGTATCAAATTACCTGACGTTTGTTTCATCGCCGCATTGATATTACCAGCTTTAGCAAATTTATTATCATCCCTAGTTAGGTAATGAACACCAATATCATGGCACAATTGCTTTAATTTTTGGTGTCTCACTTTTGCAATATTAACAAGCTCAGTATCATCTTGTTCTCGTTTTTGTTTTGTTCCCCCATCATCCAACAAATAAATATTCAACTTATCCTTGGGGTAATCCAAATTTGTCGCAGCTAAAAGCGTGGTACGTATGAGTGCCATTGGTTCATTAAATGAGGGTACAAATACATCAACAGACGGAACTTCATCATCTGCAATACCAACTTCAGCTAAAGGTACCGGGTCACGTTTTTTCGGAAACACATATACAAACATACCCAAAAAATAAATTATGGTTGCCTGCAACTCGGCTAAATACAATAAAATACTAACAAATAAAGACAGCCCATCCCCATCCACAGGCAAAGTGTGAAAGGTACGCCACCATATATAACGCAGTGCAATGATGCCTGCCAACAACATAAACATAAGGCGTAACAACCGAATAGGCGCAAACTCATCCCTAAGGTTACGAACAAGCACAGCCCTCAACACAAACATAATGAGTACTGTCACACCACTCCAAATCAACTGGGTCATAGGGTAGACATCCAAACTTGCCAAAAAAATCAGAAATACGCTTAAAACAAGCCAAAGCAAGCCATAAGAATATGACAGCGATAAACGCTTCATATGTACTGTCTGCAAAAATCCCCCCTTTCGTAATTACAAAAGTGACATTAATCACAGCATAGTTGAACAATTTTCATTTGTGAAGTTTTTTTAAGATAACTCTGACCAAACCGTCTTATCAGAACCCTAAGTCGGTAAACATTGAAAAATACTGATTTTTAGCTCATGAAACCCTAGGGGAGATCAGAAAAAGTCATGTTTCACTCTGGTCAATGCACTCATTACACCAGCCGCGAGTTTCGCCAAACGTTATGGTGTTATGGGATGAAACAGAGCATGAGCAAAAAAGGGCGCTGTTGGTAGTGTGCAGCATGCCTGTGGTACAATGCGCCAATGGAGCGCTTTTTCAGAAGTTTAAAGACTGAATAGGGGCCACAAATAGACTATCATTTATTCGATAAAACGAAGAAATCGGTGTAGGATATATCATTGGTTATTACAGCCAAGTAAGACCTCACCAATATAATGAAGGGGTATCTCCAAATCATGCTGAACAGTAGTTTTTGGAAACCTCTAACAACGTGTCAATTTTTTTTGACCACTACAAAATATCATTGAGGTATTTATCTTCTAGGGAACGCATAAATGCTTCACGAGCATCGTAAAAAACAAGTTTAAGTTTGCATTTATCTATTAAAGGGCATGTATTTGTTTCTTTAGAGAAACATTCTTGAATATTCATATGTGGTTCAGTAAGCCTAACGACCTGACTAAGTTGTATTTTATTAGGCTCTTTCGCCAATCGAATTCCCCCATTCTTTCCCCGAACGGTTATTATAAACCCATTTTTTCCTAGTTGATGAACAACTTTAACCAAGTGACTACGCGAAACATTGTGATATTCACTGATCTCTGAAATAGTCGACAACCTATCTTGATGAGCACCTAAATAAAGGAGTGTTCGCAAAGTGTAGTCTGTATATTTAGTTAACTGCATACATGGAACATATATTTTATTGACATCTTTATCAAGCCTTCATAAGATTCATTTTAAATACATCTTTAAAGTCTGTTTTACGCGCTACAAGAAGCGTTCTCCAGTGTCTTAAAAGATGTATTTAATATATATCTACAAGGAGAAAAGGTATGCAGGATATAGCTTGGGTCATTTCAATATGGCTAATGGGGCTGCTCGCAGCAGCGTTTATATTTGTTATCGCAAAGTCTGGGGACAAGGTCGATATCAATGCTGCACAGGGGCTAGCAGGAAAAATAAGGGCAACATTATTTTGGTTGATTCTTATTGTGGGCGTTCCCGTGGGTATGTTGACATTGGAGCACCT
>JAESTH010000121.1 GCA_016763695.1 Alcanivoracaceae bacterium | reverse complement strand
TCAACACCTAAACGAGTCGTTAGATATTGCCAAAACGAGATCCCCAGTTTTCGGCAAGTCTTTTTGAGACTGGCAAATGTATCCCGACATCGACGGCCTTCATCACTAGGAGGCTGTCCGAGAATAGAGACTGTAACGAGGGAAAGCAATTTTGATCCCATTTTCCAATCATTTGAGGCGAATAGCCCGCTATTTAACGAAAATGAGTGGGAAATCTGACCAAAATAGCTTTTTCCGTAGTAGGTTTTCTATTCTCGGACAGCCTCCTAGATTAAACCTACCCATGAAGGAGTGGTATTTAATTGCCATAACTCATCATAACTAATCATTATTTAGTAATAATTAGTGTGGTAAAATGCTAAATATTATTTTATCAAAGCACTTCTTATGAAAATATACATATTAATTGTAACTACTTTGTTGTTATCTGGCTGTAATAACAATAATAGCGAATCATCCCCAAAAGAGAGCTCCCAAGTTGTTACACATACTGAAGAACAAGTTATTGAAAACAACAATGATGACAAGCTTAAAATTAATTACTCACAATTAACAGCATTTAAAGTTTTGAGTATTTCTGAAGGCTTATATGAAAATACTCCAGCTTTGCAAATCAATTTAACTTTGCCAATCGATTCAAAACAAAATATTTCACAGCTTATTGAAGTCAGCCATAACAAACAGAGAGTGGCTGGTGACTGGATATTTAGTGATTCTCAAGCGGTTTTGTACTTCCCTTTTATTGCAGCACAAACAGCATACCAAATAAATATTGATTCTCAACTATTGGCTGTCAATGGTAAGAAAATTGACAAGAGCTATGAGAAAATCATCACAAGCAAAGATTACCAAAAGAGTGTTAGATTTACCTCAAAAGGCAGTACTTTATTAAGAGACAGCAATGTGTTGCCGATCGAAGCGGTAAATGTAGAGGCAGTTGATCTCAAATTTTGGCGAATTCAAAAAGAACACTATTCACAGTTTTTACAAATGTCGTACCGTAATGAAATATATTCTCTGGAAAACCTCTATAAAATAGCCGATATGGTTTACACCAGTCAATTTGATTTAGATATGGTCAAGAATAAACGTGAGAAGCATGATATTTCCATAAAAAATATTGATGAAGTGCAAAAAGCTGGGCTGTATTTTGTCACCATGATAGCAGCTGACAAGTATTCGTATAATATTGAGTCAAGCTGGTTTATGAGTACTGATATCGGGGTGCATACGCGACTTTATCCCCATTCTCTGGTGGTTTTCACCCACAAAATTCCACAAGCGGAAATTTATTTAGATATAGATATCAGTGTACTCGATGAGCAGGGTAACGTCATTGCCAAAGCACAAACTGACCAGCAGGGTTTTGCAGAAATTAAATCAACAGATTTAACCAAAGCCAGATTACTGATTGCTCAAAAAGGCGATAATTTTAACTTGATAAGATTAAAGCAGCCACCAATGGATTTGTCAGAATTTAATTTATCCAGCCGCACTTATAAACCGCAAGAACTATTCTTATACAGTCCCAGAGATTTATATCGCCCTGGCGAGACGGTAAACCTCAATGGTCTGTTACGCAATGATGATGGCGAATTTGTTAAAGCTTCTCCCCTAAAAGTGGTGATTAAACGCCCTGATAATCGCATATTCAAAAGCTTTGACTGGCAAGGTGATGACAGTTCGTTATATAGCAGTGAGTTTGCTATTCCTAAAGATGCACTGACAGGAACATGGACTTTTCAGGCAACTTTAGGAAATAAAGATAAATTTGAATATGAGTTTGCTGTCGAAGACTTCTTGCCAGAACGTTTAAAGCTTGATTTGCTTGCAGGAAATAATTCAAAGCATATCAATGCCCATGACACGGCCGTTATCAAGGTGCAAAGTGACTATCTTTATGGAGCACCTGCTGCTAATAATCGGTTTGATGCAACGGTTACTGTTAGTGCAGAAACCCGATTATTTGATGAGTACGACGACTTTATCTTTGGTGCGAAAAATTACCGTGATTATAATCTTAACTTCGATGTACCCAGTAAAAAGCTGGATGCTCAGGGGTATGCTGAAATAAAATTACAAAATAAATGGCAAAAAACCACCTTTCCATTAAGAATCAATACCTATGTCAATGTCTATGAATCTGGCGGCAGACCCATTTCGCGTAATATTGTGCAAACAGTATGGCCACAAGCCATGGCAATTGGCGTTCGTCCACTGTGGGTTGAAAACAATGAAGATTATGCCAGTCCAAATAGCAATAATGAAATTGAGCTCATTGCTATCAATCAACAGGGTGAGAAAATCAATGCACAAAACGTTGATGTATTATTGATTCGAGAAAACAATCAAAGGTACTGGCACTGGGGTGATGATGGCTGGAACTATAACCACAGCGAAGAGAGTTTAGCCGTTTACAGCACCATCATAAATATAGATAAAGATAAAAAGTCGATGGTCACTTTATCACTGGATTATGGTAATTATCGAGTGGAAATTCGTGATTCATCACAACAACTGCTCAGTAGTTATCGGTTTTTTTCTGGCTGGCGTTGGTACAATCAGGGCAATGCCAATGGTGAACGTCCCGATCAGGTCAAATTACAATGGCAGGCAGATGATTTAATAGCAGGAGTGGATGCAGAACTACAAATGACTGCACCATATGCAGGTATTGCCTTAGTCACAGTTGAAAGTGATAAAATCTTGTGGAAGCACAGTATAAACATGACAGCAGCACAACAGACTGTCATGATCCCCATTGATCGCAGTTGGAAGCGTCATGATATACATGCCAGTGTCATGGTTATTCGTAAAGGTGATATTTCTCGCCAGCATTTACCAGCTCGTTCTTTTGGAGTCATCCATTTACCCTTAAATCGGGATGCCAGAAAGCTGGATATATCCATAGAAAATCCACAAAAAGTACGACCAGAATCATCTGTTAACATAAAAATCACGGCTAATGATTTTGACGTTAATAAACCAACCTATGTCACACTGGCAGCTGTTGATACAGGTGTGTTAAACGTCAGTAATTTTAAAACACCCGATCCATTTAGCTGGTTTTTTGCCAAACGTCAATATGCTGTTGAATTGCGGGATATGTACGGTTCTATAATAGCCCTGGGAGCTGGCAAGAATGCCAAACAGAAATTTGGTGGTGATGAAGACCTGGCTCGAGGTGGAGATGCTCCAAACTCAGATGTACAGATCGTTTCACTTTTTGCCCAAAAAGTACAGTTTGATGCACAGGGTCAGGCCGTCCTAACAGTACAACTCCCCTATTTTAATGGTGAACTGCGTCTCATGGCAATGGCCTACAATAATAATCAGTTTGCTGGTGTGGAATCTTTTATGAAAGTGGCGGCACCGATTGTGGTATCTGCTTCAATGCCGCGTTTTATTGCCAAAGATGATCAATCTTTTGCGACCATAGATGTACATAATACCGAAAATTTTGATCAGACAATTAAGCTTGAACTATCTTCAGATACCGCACTAGGCAACCAAAGTAAAGTTTTAGATGTTGTTTTAAAGGCGCAAGAAAAGAAAATCCTTAAATTACCCATACAGGCACAGATTCACAGTGGTACTGGCTCAATTCATGTTAAGGCAACTATCAGTGGTGTCAATAGTTATACTTTAGATCGACAATGGCACTTAGGTATACGACCTGCATTTCCTGCCATAACAGATACCACAACTGCAGTATTGGAAACAGGCCAAAGCTTCAATGTTGTTAAAGAAACACTGGCTAAATTTGATGAAGTAAATTTAAAGTCTATACTCAAAATTTCAAACAACCCTGTGCTCAATGCCGATGAACATTTACAGCAATTGATCCAGTACCCATATGGATGTCTTGAACAAACGGCAAGTCGTGCGTGGCCATTATTAGAGGTTGAAGAGACAGATTTCGGCCTGTTTGCTACAGAACAAGGGCAAAAAATATATGCACAACGGCATAAAGTGATAGATGCAGCCATTAGTCGTATCCTCGGTATGCAACGCTATGATGGTAGCTTTGGCCTGTGGAATAATAATTCACATGAAGAAAAATGGCTAAGTGTATATGCCACAGATCTTTTGCTCAACGCCCAAAAACTTGGCTACAGCATACCAGAAAAAGCCTTAAATAAAGCCATAAAACGTTTGGCTACTTATGTTAAAAACCGCAACCGAATTCGTTCTGATATTGCGCGATATTTGAGTAGCAAGGATCATTATTTACTTGCCTACAAAGCCTATGCTGCCTATGTGTTGGCAGGCATTAAACAGGTGAGTTTACAAGATGTTCGTAAACTTTATGACAACAGCCACAAAAACAGCAAGAGTCCTTTACCGTTAGCTCATTTGGCGATGGCACTCGAGTCGATGGGCGATGTGCGCAGAGCTAATGAAGCATGGTTAAAATCATTTGATTTTGAATCACAACACAACAGCTACAGCTATTATGGTGATTATGGCTCAAAAGTGAGGGATTTATCACAAGTCATATTACTGAGCAGTCAAAGCCACTTGACCAAGGCTTTGCCGAAGTCAGGCTATCAGTTAATCAGCCCCTTACAGGACAGTATGCAAGGCAAACGCTGGTTGTCAACTCAGGAGAGGGGTTCTTTATTTAGACTGGCCAAAGCTCTGGAAAAAAATAAAAACAGCAATGAGTCGTGGAGTATTATGCTCAATAGCAATAAACACAGTGAAGAATACCAACAGGCTGATGATTTAATTTTAGTGTGGTCTCAGGGAGAAGCGAAAAATGATTTTAATTTATTAAATACCAGTGCCAAACCGCTGTATATTGATTATAAAACCCAAGGATACCTCAATAAAGCCGTTGCACAAAGCAATGGTATTACAGTGCAACGACATTATTTTGATACCAGTGGCAATACCATTGATGTAAGTGAATTAACCACAGGTGATATGATCCTGGTTCATCTCGAAGTCAGTCTGGATAAAAAGTATAATTATTTACCAGATGCCATGTTAATAGAGTTATTACCAGCAGGTTTGGAGCTGGAGAATCAAAATCTAGAGCATGCATTCAAAATTGCTGATTTAAAACTGGGCAAACAGTTTATCTATCAATGGCAGCGCAACAACAGAATCAATCACAGTGAATACCGTGATGATAGATTTGTCACCGCCTTTGCTTTATCCAGATACAATCCAAGTCATATTTTTTACCTAGCTAGAGCGGTCACACCAGGCCAATATACCGTGCCACCAACTTTGGTAGAAGACATGTATCGTCCCGAGATTCGGGCTATTGGTAAGAGTATTAATGTGATGGTGATAAAAGAATAAAATGATTTTGTTCTTCAATGCGAGTCTATTAAAACCATTTTAATGTAGAAGAAATCTGGATATTGGAAATTACAATATCGAAATAAAAGAGGGTTACAGTAAAAGTAAAACAATAAGGTAAAATATCAGTTTCATGGAAAATCATAAATTAGATAAGTTTGTTTATATGCGTGTCTGGTGTATGCCCGGACAATAGAAAGCCTTATATAAACGTGCAACATGTAAAAAGTGTCACACTTTCGCTATATATCGGAAAAATGCGACACTTTTACAATTGGATGTAGAGTTATTTCACGGTTAAATCAAAACGATCCAATCTCATAACTTTTACCCAAGCGCTAATAAAATCATTTACAAACTTCTCTTTTGAGCTGTCAAATGCATAAACTTCCGCAATTGCACGAAGTTCTGCATTTGATCCAAATACGAGATCTACTGGCGTTGCAGTCCATCTTAACTTGCCCGACTGACGTTCTAGGCCTTCATAAAGACCTTCAGCTTTAGATGACTTTTTCCATTTTGTAGACATATCAAGCAAATTCACAAAAAAGTCATTACTCAAAGTTTCTGGCTTATCGGTGAATACACCATTTGATGAGTTTTTAGCATTGCTATTCAAAACACGCATTCCACCAACAAGCACAGTCATTTCAGGTGCTGTTAAAGTTAGATAATTAGCCTTTGCAATCAACATTTCTGCTGGTGATTTTGCATTATCCTTACTAAAGTAATTCCGAAACCCATCCGCAGTAGGTTCAAGTACTGCAAAAGACTTAATATCAGTTTGCTCCTGAATAGCATCAGAACGCCCTGGAGTAAAAGGAACATCCACTCTAAAGCCAGCATCTGCAGCTGCTTTCTCAATAGCTGCAGCCCCACCCAAGACGATTAAGTCAGCAAGTGATATTTGTACACTTGAAGATTTTGAATTGAATTTACCTTGTATCTCCTCCAAGGTTTTTAGTACTTTCACAAGCTCAGTAGGGTTGTTGACCTCCCAATTAACTTGTGGCTTAAGACGGATACGTGCGCCATTGGCGCCACCACGCATATCTGTACCTCTAAAACTAGCCGCAGAAGCCCACGCTGTTCTTACCAAATCAGAGATGCTCAACTTAGATTTCAAAATTGCTTTTTTTAGTTTCTTAACATCGTTAACATTGACCAAGTTGTAATCAACTACAGGAACTGGGTCTTGCCAAATTAAAGCTTCTTTAGGAACATCTGCACCAAGGTAACGAGTACGTGGTCCCATGTCACGATGAGTCAGTTTGAACCAAGCCTTAGCAAAAGCAAGGTCAAATTCTTCAGGATTTTTCAAGAAGCGTTCAGAAATCTTTCTATAACTTGGGTCGAATTTAAGAGCTAAATCAGTTGTAAACATCATGGGTGCATGACGTTTAGACGAGTCGTGTGCATCAGGTACAAACCTAACTTCCTTGGCATTCTTAGGTGTCCATTGGGTAGCGCCTGCTGGGCTTTTTGTTTGTATCCACTCCATACTGAGTAGATTTTGAAGGAAATTCATGCTCCATGCTGTTGGAGTTATAGTCCATGCACCTTCTAATCCACTTGAAATAGTGTCTGCTCCCTTACCAGTACCACAGCTATTATTCCATCCCATTCCTTGCTCTTCAATATCAGCTGCAGCTGGCTCTGCTGCAACACAATTTTTGGGGCTACGCGCACCATGTGCCTTACCAAATGTGTGACCACCAGCAATCAAAGCAACTGTTTCTTCATCGTTCATTGCCATGCGAGTAAAAGTAGTACGAATATCTCTTGCGGCAGATATTGGGTCTGGGTTACCAGCAGGGCCTTCTGGATTAACATAGATAAGTCCCATTTCAACAGCAGCTAGCGGTCTGTCTAGTTTTTTGCCGTTACTGTATCGTTTTGAGTGAGATAAAAACTCTTTTTCTTGTCCCCAATTAACCAACTCTGGTTCCCAGTCATCTTCACGACCACCTGCAAACCCGAAAGTCTTGAACCCCATGGAATCCATTGCAACCGTGCCAGTTAGAACCATCAAATCAGCCCATGAAATTTTACTACCGTATTTTTGTTTAATTGGCCAAAGTAGGCGACGCGCCTTATCTAAGTTAACATTATCAGGCCAACTATTAAGAGGTTCAAATCGTTGTTGACCACCAGAGGCTCCGCCTCGTCCATCAAATATACGATATACCCCAGCGCTGTGCCAGGCCATACGTATAAAAAATGGACCATAATTTCCATAATCAGCAGGCCACCAATCCTGTGATGTTGTCAATACTGCTTTGATGTCTTTTTTTACAGCTTTTAGATCAAGTGTATTAAATTCTTTAGCGTAATTAAATTTTTCGCCCATTGGGTTAGATTCAACAGAATGCTGTCTAAGGGGATTAAGATTTAGCTGATCAGGCCACCAAAAATCGGAGGTTTTGGCTTGTTCTGCTACAGAGGCAGAACTTAAGGTTAAGGCTGAAACCATCGAAATAACGAGTAGACTTCTTTTAAGATTAGTTTTTTTGTTCATTTTAAATGTACTCCTAAAGTTATAAACGAATATGAGTTTGAATTCGCTCTAGGCTCAGTATAGGCAGGTCACTCTGATATGTACATTTCGAAAAATTGGAGATTGGGATCTATTTTATTGAACGTAGTTCTAACGCTTCCTTACATAATTTTACAAGAGCTTCAACACTAGATGTACGGGTAAAGTTTGGTCGGAAGATAAAAACAAGCTCTCTATGAGGACCTGGCTCGTCGAGGTGAATGACAGAAAGTGTTTTATGTTGAGATGTTAATTGTTCTACTGCCATTGCAGGTACTAACGTGGAGCCTAAATCGCCCGCCACCATCTGAATTAATGTATTAATACTAGTCGCACAAAATTCTTGCTTGGATGATTTTTCTAACATGTTGCACACGCTGATTATATGGTCTTTCAAACAATGCCCTTCTTTAAGTAATAATAGATTACACTGTTTTACCTCGTTACTATTAATTTCTTTTTGTTG
>JAESTH010000120.1 GCA_016763695.1 Alcanivoracaceae bacterium | reverse complement strand
GCAAAGATGTGTATACAAAGTTTAAAAAATGCTGTGATGACTATTTTTACCTCAAACACAGAAAAGAAACACGCGGTGTTGGCGGTCTGTTTTTTGATGATTTAAATGAGTGGGGCTTCGAAAAAAGCTTTGCCTTTATTCAGGCCATTGGCAATGCTTATACTGAGGCCTATATTCCCATCGTTAAAAAACGCATCAACACGCCTTTTAGCGAAAAACACAAAGCTTTTCAGAAATACCGCAGAGGCCGCTATGTAGAATTTAATTTAGTCTACGATAGAGGTACCCTATTTGGCTTACAGTCAGGTGGGCGCACCGAGTCAATCCTGATGTCATTGCCACCAGAGGTTTCCTTTAGATACAATTATCAACCAGAAGCTGGCAGTGAAGAAGCCAAACTGTACGAATATTTATCTCCCAGAGAGTGGCTTTGATCTTTATCCCGAATTAACAATATGACAACAAATCACGCAACCTTACTCAAAAGAGTCACTTATGCATCCGTTGCAACAGCCATTATATTAATTATGGTTAAAGCGGTTGCCTGGTATTTATCAGGCTCCATTGGCATCCTGGCTTCTTTAATTGACTCCTTAATGGATTCTTTTGCTTCTATTATTAATTTATTCGCGGTCAGATATGCTTTGCAACCTGCTGATCATGACCATCATTTTGGTCATGGTAAAGCTGAACCTTTAGCCGGTCTGGCACAGGCCAGTTTTATTGCTGGATCTGCTGTCTTTTTGATCTTTCATGCCATAGAAAGATTACAGCAACCACACCCTTTGGCACACAATAACATTAGCATTGCGGTGATGGTTTTTGCCATTATCGTTACCCTGATACTTGTCAGCTATCAGCGCTATGTAGTCAAAATTACCAACAATTTAGCCATAAAAGCCGACTCATTACATTATGTGACGGATTTAATGACTAACTTCAGTATCTTGATTGCCCTGTTTTTAACACTTAAGGGTTATCTGTGGGCTGATGCAGTCTTTGCTATCCTGATTGCCATTTATATTTTTAAAAGTGCCTTTCATATTGGTAACGATTCTTTTCAGCAGTTAATGGATAAAAATCTGGATGAAGAAACAGAAAACTTAATCCTCAAAACCATCAATGCCACTGATGATGCCCTTGGTTTTCATGATTTTAAAACCAGACAATCTGGCAAACACAAATTTATCCAATTTCATCTGGAACTGGATGAAAACTTTAGTTTATTAAAAGCCCATGAAATTACCGATGACCTGGAAAGAAAACTGTTAGCCCTGATACCAGATGCTGAAGTGATTATTCATGAAGACCCGACCAAGGTGGTTTAAAGGTTAATAACTTTATTCCTGACAGTAAATATTAGGTGTAATTCGTGCAATAGAAAAACCACCGACAATATCTGTATCAAAAAACTCATATTGAACAGTAGCACTGGTACAAGTATCAAAACTGATTTTTATGTTGCCAACCTCTGTCGTTTGCATGGTACTACCTGTATCAAAAAGACCTTTTTCTGAAAGATATATGGGCACATCATATACATTATCCGTAGCCTCCCCTTGAGCCGTAAACCAACGATGACTGCTGCTACCAAAATCAACAGCTGTTGTCTCGTCTTCTGTTGAGAAAGTAAACCATGCAGCAAACAGTTGTTGTTCATTGATATCAAATAATAGACCCTGACCCGAAGTCTCCGGATTAAACCAGGCACCACTTAATCCTGATATTGAAGCTGGCGATGGGTCAATGCGGCTTAAAGAGCTTGCACAGTTTTGATCTGCTGTGATTCGGGTTATGGGAAAAGAGCCCCTTATTTGTGTATTATCAAATGCATAACTCAGCACACCCTGTGTACAAGTTGAAAATCTTATTTTTAAGGTCCCAACGGCTGTGTTGTTTACCACATCTGTTGCATCAAATTTTCCACCATCTGTTAAGTACAGGACGAGGTCTGCTTTATCCTGATTATATTCACCAGAAGCGGTAAACCAACGGTTATTTAAATCACCAAACTCAGCATCATTGGCTACATTAGACAAGTCATGGGTAAACCAAGCCACAAACATGTCACCGCTTTGATCGGTATTAAGCATCACATCTAATAACAAGCCTTGGCCTGAGGTTTCTGGATAATACCATGCACCGGTTAAACCAGGGTTAATCTGAAAAATAAGCGCATTGTCAACTGGATCTGAAAAGAAGCCATCAACAGGGTTTAATAGCTCTTGTCCATCACTGCGATTATCACCATCGGTATCACTATCATTGATATCTGTCCCTAAAAACTCTTCATAGCCATCAATTAAACCATCTGCATCTGAATCAGTAGATGTGTAGGCATAGCCCAAACATATGTCATCAGAACCATTGAGCTTGAGTATGTGATTTTGATAGATAGCATCTTGTAATTGAGAACTTAACATGATTGCCCAGTCTGCTTTAGCGGCAATGGTATTTCTTGCATATAAACACTCTGTATGGGTGGGTGGTTGACAGTTACTATCTTTAATAGCACAAGGTGGAAAAATATAACCTTCAATCGCATCAATATTATAGCCTGCCAATTCAAACTGTTCGATATATGCTTTTGTCACATAGGCATGATCCAAAGTGGCCTGATTATCTGTGATCTCTAGTCGGCTTAGGCGATAAAGCTTTATCAATTCTTTGCCTGTTTGCAAGGGATTATTATGTGTGCCCAGTATATAAAAGGCTGCATAAGGTTGTTTAGTTGAGGCCGGAATATTGTATTCATTGAGTGCCTGCCCAATCTCCAATACTTTATATTCTTTACTTAAGCCTCTTAAATCTCCGGCAAGAGCCGCAGCAATCACCTGAGGGCTGCTACTGTAAACACTGTCAACATCTGTTGCACTTCTGACTGCAAACACCGGAATGCTGCGATTAAGTTGCTGAATGCCGGCAACCTTTCCCAATATCTCAGTCACTGTTTTCAATGGATTAATCAGACCATAGCCCCACTCTGCATGACGTTCTGCATGAGGAGATTGCGCTGTTTTTTGCAACAATAGCCGTATATTATCTGCGCTTAATTGTGGATATATTGATCGAAGAATAGCAACCAGCCCTGTGACTTGAGGTGCTGCAAATGATGTGCCCGAACAGATATCATAGTCAAGTAGAGGTGGGTTATTTACAAACCCGCAAGAGCCAAGCCCATTAACTGTATGGGTGACGGCTGTTACAATATTTTTAGCAGGAGCAACAAGCTCCTGATTTGGTGTCGCTAAAGAGCCACATGTTGAAGGTCCTGCAAAGCCATCACAATCATTCCAAAACTGCAATGACTCCGTTAAGCCTCCGACCTGAATAACATTTGGATGGCTGCCTGGGAAAGTATTCTCAAGCAGGGGCGATGCTACCCCAAAGGGTCCATTTACACCATAACGATTTTGTGAAATGGCCACCATAACAATATCACGCTCAACCATAAAGTTTTCAAATAATGTGCAAATATCTGGATTGGTGGTGCAATTAAACAGCTCTTCTGATGCACCGAAACTCATATTTATTGCCTGAACCCCGTTTTGCACCAATAATCGATAGGGTGTTAAATTATTAATAGTTAAGCCTTGTATTGCAACACCACAGTTTTGGCAAACACCAGCTAGGCCTTCATTATTATTAGCAACTGGTGCCAAAACACCGATAACCCAACTTGCATGGTCAATAAAAATATCATTTACAGCGTTTGGATTGTCAGTAACTAATGTTGACTCAGTTAAGTGTAAACGGATATTACCGGTAATATCAGGATGTTGAGAATAGGCTTGTTCGTCTATTAAACCGATGAGCGCATGGCCACGGGCAAACTCCCAGGTTGCTGGGTAATCAATTGAAAAATCACCATTACTTACCTTAAGGTGATATTGATAAAAAGGATTGGTCTCGCTTGCAAAGAGCAAAGGATCATTAGGTGTGGATGATGAGAGCTGCTTTTCAGATTTCTGGTTTTGTGCATGAGCCGTAATCTGAAACAACAGCGCTGAGATCAAAAACAATATTATCATGGTAACTTGTGAAAAAAATTTCCTGCAATGATTACCATATATTGTTTTCATAATTTCTACTCTTGGTTATTCGTGAACGGTATTATAGATGATCACCAGTTAAAAATTAGTTAAGCTACAAAGCCCTATTTAAAAACTTTTCTAATGGGAAAAAACTTTAATCTGCAAAAAATAAAAACAAAAAAATGACTGGGTTTTGAGTCCAGTCATTTTGATTTTAAAGGTTATTATTTTATATTACTTCGATCTATTAGAATTTTCCAGTTTGTATATCAATGTTTGTACTATGGTTTGTTGCCTAAGTATTTTTGACTGTTCTTCTTTGGAAAATGATGTTATTGCTTTCGCAGATAACTCAACATCAAATCGAGAACCAATCCCCACAACTTTTTTATCATCAGATTTCATCTTTTTAGAAGGTCCAACACCAGTTTCTATAAATGAACGACTGGCTGTTCTAAAACCTCTAACAGGGTAAAATATATTATTATGACCCGTGTTCTTTGGATAAAGCTCCGCTACCCCATCAAATTGATCCAACCCTAAATCTAAATAATAAGCTAACCAAGAATCAAGACTGTCATCAACCACTATTAACAATTGATTGGTTTGAAAATCATACACAGCAGCCATTTCATGATTTGTCAAAGCAAAATTTGAACAAAAACCGTCTACAGAATTATCAGGTCGGCACCCTTCAGCAAATTTATCTCCCCCTGAAAAAGATGTGATATTAAATAGTAAAATATCTCCGTTAAAAGGAAAGTTAATTCCTGTACTTGAAAAGTCGATAACTGTCTGCCATTCTCCCAACATTCTTTCCGCCTCATCTCCTAGTAGAAAATTAAACCTTTCAATATTTTTCACTACACCCTGAAACTGTATTGTTGCGGTTGTTTCTGTTAAAAAATTAATTGTGATTGGGCCTCTTTCTCCAATTATTGTAATTGGCTGGGTGAAACTACAATCAATACAAGTGCCATTAAAAGAGAAGTCTAATTCACCATCAAATAGTGAATTACCTTCTAAAGTAGCTGCTGCCGTATACCAAATTGGATTGCCCAATTCATCATACACATATAAGGCCACAAATAAAAAATTGTCCTGAATTTCTATTGCATAACCAGAACCTGACTCATCAGGATTCCACCAAAACCCAGACTCTGGTGTAAATGCCTGGGCTTGTGTAGATAAAAATACTGCTGCTGCCATTAATATTTTGTGAAAAAATCTCACGTTGTTTCTCCGCTTTTTAAGTTATTCATATATTATGCCTTATTTCCTGAATAATATGTGAATTTGGCAACTTTATAAAAATCCTCTCACTTTTAATTTGAAGGAATACAATTTAATTTCACCTTATATTTCTTGTTTTCTAATGACTGACCAGATTCTTCACTTATGTCAAAATAACCTAGTAATCGATTAGGGTTAGAAATTAAATAACCGCACCTATTATTGCCATGTAATATTGGTAACTCATATGTTCTATTTGTTATATTGCAGATTTTATTATCTATGGGTGAAATTACATCTTCTAATAGCCCATTTATAGGTAACGGTTTTATTAAAATAAACCTTTGATAACATATATTTTCATTTGAAATATCTTGAAACTCTATATTACATGTTAAAGTAGGACATTCATTATTAGTTCGAATGAAAGATGGACTTACCCAGTCATGAGAATCATCATTGAAATTATGATCTTGAAAACCACTATTCATTACTAAAGGTGTAGTACTATAAATATCATCATCTTCCTCATAAATATCAGGAGGGTCTAAAAGCGGGTTGACCACGACACTATAGGTAAGGTTTTCATTTGGGGTTCCTGCTGTTCGGGTGATAACAACCCTATTATAAAGGCAGTCCACATCTTTGCCTGCATCTCTGGTCTGTCTAGTGACCTGAAAATCCATGGTTCTTGTACCTGTTACTGGGTCCGTGATTATTGCGCTGGTTGGATCATTCTCAAAATCAAAGATACCTGACTGCCCATCAAATATTCCGCCATTAATAATACCTGCACATTTAAGTTGCATATTTACGTTGAGCCCATTTGCCATATTAAATACTTTAACTGATAGCATTTTACCTACTGCAAAATCTGCACTACGTATCTGTACCGTATCAATATCTTCTGTACTGTCATACACTGCTGGACTATGAAAACTGTGGTTATGTTGCGGTACCCCTATTTGCGCTTTTGTAGATAAGGTGTTATCAATAACCATATTTGTAGGAAATCCCACTGTTGCAATATCGGTAAACTCAGTTATATCACCACCATCGTACTCGTAACTATCTGCAAATCTATGGGCTGTAACAGTAAAGGCCGTATTCAATACTCCTGAATTGGTATTATTAAATTGTAACAGTTTAAACTCAACACCATTAAGCGGAATCAGCTCTGGAGAAATATCATCAGTATTAATTGAGCCATTGCACACTGCTCCATTTAACGTGCAGGGAATTTGATGCAAATATTGCCATGTACCTGAACCAATTAACCTATAGTAAATTGATGGTGATGCCCAGCGTACATTAGACCATGATAATGTCGTACCGCACCCTGATGGTGTTGCTTTGGGGTTTCTTAATGTGCCATCATGCGGATTTACTGGAGAGGGCTTTAAGGAACAGGCTGATGAGGCACTATTTAATATACCTTTTGGCACTTTAGCTGATAATACAGCCCTGTCAATATCATAAACTTTATCTGTAGATGCATACAGGACAAGTTCTGTATCCTGATTTTTTGTGGCTGTAAATGTTAGATTATTACCCTGTTGCCCTGTTGCGAAAACTGTCTGTGTTCTATTGTTAAAAACAATGGTGTTGGGTGAATTTGTGGTCTGCCATGACACGGGTATATTGCAGTTATTTGGATTAAGCTGTAAATTGATAATACAGTAGTTCGATGGCATCGTGAATAATCCTTGTGGACCGATAATATCTATTAACACATAGGCTTCGCCTAAATATTGCGGGTTATCAATACTTAACTTGATCATATGTGTGCCCGATCTTAATTTGGCTTTGGCCTCAAGAGCCGTGACGGATGTACCCGTACCAAAGACGCCATTTATATCAGATTCCCAGATTAGATTTGTGTTAACGTCATTAAAGTCTACAAATCTTGTTGTGCCACTGACATCCGCATTAAAGGTAAAATTATCTATTGAATCCCAATCCAATAACTCCAGATAACTTGGAGAGTCAATATCAATAGTAATGTTTGGCGGTCTTTCATTGGCCCATGCGTCTAAATGTGGAGAAGAGTTAATATCTACAGCTGTAGCAAAATTATACCCACTGGCAGAAATGGTCATTATCCCGATAATTGGCGCAGTGAGTTGTGAACTATGACTAAAAAACAGTGGCCCACCACTTTGTCCTGCTGTTTGGTCAAAATAATGTGAAACTAGCAAATGAGATCCTGGCCCCGTATTATTTAAAACATTCAGATCATCTATAACTGACCTTTCTTCTGTATATAAAGTGCCAGAAACCACTTGTCCATTAACCCTATATGGGTAACCAAATGTTTGACCCAGGTCATTTATGGTTATTTCTACTGGAAAAAGTTGCCCGCCAAATATAGCAGGAAATAATGGAATAAACAGACCATCTTCCATTTTTAATGCTGCAAAATCATAAATATGATCCGAAAAACTATTGCCATGGTTATTGTCCCATTGTGGCATTGTCAAATTTGATTGGGTAAACTCTTTTATACCATTGGCTGTAATCGACCAGTTTGTATTTGTGCAATCTTTGTATTTGATATTATGGGCTGCGGTAATAACGGTATTGGGATTAATATAAAACCCTGAACCCGTAGTTTTACAGTTTAGAGAGAGGTTGCCAGCTTTTCGTTTGATATAGGCCATCCACGGAAGTGCTAAACTGGACATAGGAACCCGGTTTTCTGCACCAATAACCACTTTAAGGCTTTCATTTGTGTTATTCAATTTAATATTTTCTGCTGGTACCACACAGGCATTATCTGTCAGTATGTCATTATATTTGTACTCTGTTTTATCACTATTATTGATAGTATCAGCAGGTGTGTCCAAATTTTCTGTATCTAATAAAAACTTTTCGTTATCAATGGGTTTATTATTGTTCTCTGTTTCCATGTCTTCATATAAGTCCTCTTTAGATATGTTGATTGCTTTATCCGCCTGCTCTCCAACGGTATCATCCTGCTTACATTCTGATAAATTTTCCTTTATGGTTTTGTTGTATATGCCCGCTTCTTTCCAAAACCCCAGTTGCTCAAAATGATAACCGACACTTGCCGATAGCAGCGCGACTGCTTCCGATTCATCTAAATAGCCAATTTTGGGCTTTATTAATTTTATACAGTTTATTCCATTTGTTGCCTTATATGTTTCCCATTTATAACTGGAATAGAGGATATGTTGATAGTAGCTACCTATTTTTGTTAATTTGCTTATAAACCCTGAACAGTCCTGCACATTTAATTCTGTCGCTGTCATGGTATTGCCCTGCATTGCTTGCTGCAAGTCTGTCCAGGATCTGATTTGTGGTCTTTTCACAGTTATGGAATCATCTGACTTGTTAGTATCATCAGCATTTTGTTCAGAATCAAGATATACAGTCTTTGCCTGTGTATATAAGGGTGACATTGTTAAAACTGCCAGTATTATTATTTTAAATATTTTCATATTGTTCTCGTTGGTTGATGTGGGTTTGATTAAGTTAAGGGATAAAAAGTTACAGTTCAACTTGTGATAAAATATAGCCACGATTGATTATTTCGACGCTTATGTTGCCATTTTTGTCACGTTTACCTTTATAGTCCCAGTACTCTGTTGGCTTTGATATAGCAAACCTGACATTTACTATGGTATTGTCTTTGATTTTTGATAGGGTTTTTTTACTAAAGTTCTTTTGTATCCAACTGTTATCTAGCAAGCCATGACCATATATCATTTTCCCGCGCTTTTTATTGTTTTTTGGCGATTTTGTTAGGCCCAAATCATCCATCAATGTATCCATGCCTGCTCTTAGCATTTTAAGCTTTTGTTCTTTTGGTACTGATTTAATCCGCTTGATATAGGCGATAGTTTTTTCATCAGTAGGATCAGGGATTATCGAAAGTGATAAAATCAGTTCATTATTTTCGGGGTTATATTGCGGCAACCTGTTCATGCATTTTAGCGTTCCTATCAACTTATAACCTGGCCAGGCGTGGCATTGAGCGTTTTCATAAAGTCTGTAAAGAAAAAGGTCAAAGGCAGTAACTGGTATATTCATTAGCGTTTTAAAAGAATTATCAGCTTGTGACAATGCTGGTTTTGCAAATAACAATATTGTTAATATAAATATTTTTTTCATGGTTTAAATACTCTTGTCTTTATGGGTATTATTTAATCTTTTTATCTTATCTTTTCGCCTGAAATGGCTTAAATTAATGTGCTGATTACATCTATTGTCTTTCATCTTGGCTTCTGCCTTATTTCAACCGTCATTTCTCCATTTGTATCACGAATGACCCAGTAATCTGTGTACTCTGAATAGTCAAACCTGGCCTCTACTTTGATGGAGTCTTTAATTTTTGCAACATCTATTTTATCTGCTTCATTCAGGATCAAACTTTTATCTATCAAACCTGGATAATAAATTTTTTTACGTGACTTTCTGGTATCTTCAAAGGTTTTTGACAGCCCCAAATTATCCATCAATGTACCCATATCTATCATTAGTATTCTTATTTTTCTTTTTTTTGTTGCTGATGTAAAATATCCTAAAATCACTCTATCAAACTCATTTGTCGTATCCACAGAAAAAACATAAGACAGAGTCAGTTCATTCTTTTTGGGGTCATATTGAGGATACCTATCCATGCACCTTGGTGTGCCCCTGATTTCATAACCTGGCCAAAAATGGCATTTAGAATTGTTATAAAGCCTGTAAAGAAAAAAATCAAAGGCTGTTATAGGTGTCTT
>JAESTH010000042.1 GCA_016763695.1 Alcanivoracaceae bacterium | reverse complement strand
TCCAGGGCGGTTTTGTTGCAGGCATGATCGATAATGCCATGTCCATGGCGGTTATTATGATATTAAAGCGTGAATACACACCGGCGACGAGCACCCGAAAAAACCTGGAGATTGAAACAAATAGTAACGGTGGCCACGAGCACACTTTATGTCAATTGATGGATCATACCATCACCGCCATGGGCTCAAGACAATTACGTCGATGGATAAAACAGCCACTACAAAACAGAGAAAAACTCAATGCCCGATTAAACACCATCAGTACATTAATTGATCAGGGCATTATATTTGATTTGCAGGAAACCTTAAAAAGTGTTGGTGATATTGAAAGAATCACAACACGGATATCCATGCTCACCGCAAGACCAAGGGATTTAGTCACTCTGGAAAATTCGCTTAAGCAAGTATTAATCCTGAAACAGTCTTTAGAGCCTATTGAATCTAGTGAAATAATCCACATCAACCAAAATTTAAGCAAGCATAAATCTGTCATTAACCTTATTGATAGTGCCATAACCGAAAACCCGCCAGTGATAATTAGAGATGGGGGCGTGATGGCTGATGGCTATGATGAAGAACTGGATGAACTCAGAAGAGTCAGTACTGATGCCAGCCAATATATGCTGGATTTTGAACAAAGAGAAAAAGAAAGCTCAGGCATCTCTGCCTTAAAAGTGGGCTATAACCGCGTACATGGCTATTATATTGAAATATCAAAACTGCATTCAGATAAAGCACCAGAACATTATATTCGCCGTCAAACGCTTAAAGCAGTGGAGCGTTATACCACACCAGAATTGAAAATCTTTGAAGATAAAGTTCTCAGCTCCAAAGAGCGGTCACTGGCCTGTGAAAAAGCATTATACCAAGACCTGCTAGAATCTTTTTCTAAAGATATACAGGAGTTGCAACAAACAGGACATGCCGTTGCTCAACTGGACGCCCTAAATACTTTAGCCGAAAGAGCCATTAGCTTAAACTTTTGTAGACCAGAGTTATGTGATGATAACTGTATAGAAATATCGCAAGGTCGACACCCGGTTGTGGAGAAAATCCAGAACACACCGTTTGAACCCAATGACATGACATTGAACCAGCAAACACAAATGTTGATTATAACTGGCCCCAATATGGGTGGTAAATCAACCTATATGCGCCAAAATGCCTTGATCGTATTACTCGCCAGTATTGGCAGTTACGTGCCTGCCACTTCTGCCAAAATTGGTAAAATAGACCGAATATTTACCCGCATTGGCGCCGGGGCCGACCTCACCAAATGCCGTTCAACCTTTATGGTAGAAATGACCGAAACAGCCAATATTCTCCACAATGCCACCGAAAACTCACTCGTGCTAATGGATGAAATAGGCAGAGGCACATCCACCTATGATGGCCTGTCACTGGCTCAGGCTTGTGCGTTGCATCTGGCGCAAGTAAATAAATCCTTCACCCTATTTGCCACCCATTATTTTGAAATCACTGCCTTCGATAAGGAAATTGATAATATTGAAAATGTACATCTTGATGCCATCGAGCACGATGACACCATTGTCTTTTTGCATTCTGTCAAAAAAGGCGCAGCATCTCGCTCCTACGGATTACAAGTTGCAGCACTAGCAGGTATCCCCAGCAAAGTCCTACAAAATGCCAAAAAGACCCTGGCAATTTTAGAGAAAGGCAACACAGCTGAACCCATACCTTTCCAGACTTCATTTTTTGAGAGCATGCCTGAAGATAGTGCTGTGGAAAAGGAATTGAAACAGATTAACCCCGATGAATTAACCCCTAGGCAAGCTTTGGATTTATTGTACATGTTAAAGAAATTGTAGATTTTATCCACATAACTCCTTATGACTTTGGTTTATTTTATTACTCTTCAAAATTTGCAGTTGGATTACTGTAAGTTGTGAATTGATCAAAGTGCCTTTATGCTCTCAATCTATAATACTGATCAATCTGGCAATTTTAAGTGCAACATCATCACTTAAACCAGCTTGTCTGGCATAATCCATCCAATTTGCCAATACTGATTGAATCGTTTTAACAATATGCTTGTGCCTACTGTTTTTAATCATTGCATAATCTGCTAGTGCTTTGAAATCTGCCTGATTAAAGTTTTGCCTTTGCCATTGACGGTCATTTGGTGCTGGCTGACCCATCTTGAGTCCTTTCTGTAAGCATAACTGATATCGTAAGCTGGAGCGAGATACCATTTACCATTGGTTGCCATAACAAAACCAATATTTTTGGTGTGATCATCGTTGTTTTGGGCCAGTATATTAAACAATGCCCTGATATAGAGTTGCTCAATTTCAAATTGAGTAAGGTTCATTTTTCGAGCCACATCTATGGCTTGTTCATAACTGTAAGCACCAGCATGATTATAATCAAAATGCGCTATACCACATAAAGTGGCGGCATGAATTTTGTTACTTTCATCGGGTCGGTCATAACGCCTGGTCATAAAGTGCGCCCGATTATTTTCCTCATGTAATCGACAGGCCATCATTTCAATGTCGCAATCAATAGCCATCAGATAATAAGCATATTCGATGCGGCCATATTGGTGAGATGTGGCTAAGTAATTATCTTCTACTCCGTCAAATTTCAACAACCAGTGTTCAAAACCTTTAGTTAAATGCACCTGACCACTAATAACTTCATTGGTCTTTGGGTTCCAGCCAATCACTGCTTTTGCCCTAGCCCCTCCAGCTGAAGTGCCTACCTGAATGATATCTTCTAAACCCTGTTTCTGATCTAGATTTGCATTCATACCCGTTCTCTTTTTCAAAACATCACCAGCCAACTCCACCAAATGATTAAAATCCAATTGCTCAAGTTCTGGTAGGTTTTTCTTCAATGCTGGCTGATACTCTAAAGCTCCCATGCCTCGGATACCCATGTATAACAATCGCTCAATTGGCGTGACTTTAGATAAATCTCTGTTTTGTTTACTTAAATACGCATCAATCAGCGCATTACCAAATCTATCGGGTAGTGAATCCGCAATTAAACCTGGGATGCCATTAAACGTTTCACTGCGTACTAATTCAGGAAACTCATAAACCCCTTTTTTTAATGGCATCATCACTGGTGCTACATCAAGACCTGACTGAATAAACTCAGCGGTATATTCAAACTGTGCCAAACCCTTTTCTTCAAGCCAATGTAAATATCCTACAGTTTTACTCCATAGTTTTACTTCTACAAAAACATTGTCTAACATGTTTATTTATCCTTTTTAAAAACCTGAAACGGTCTATCTGGCAATCCTTCTGCAACTTTGTGTGGGCTTGAAGTTTTTGGTACTTTATATTCCTTACTTCGCACACGACGGGATTTTGTCTCTATTTTAAAACCCTGTTTCGCTATTTCAACAGGGCTTAAAGATGGCTCTGTGATTAAAGCTTGTAAGTCCTGTAATTGATCTAAACTGCGCAATACTTTAATCAACGCTTCCATAGAAAAATTTTTACCTGCCTCCATACGCCTGACGGTACTGATTGACACCGTCGATGCATTGGCCAACTCAACTTGCTTAATATGCTTTTGCAAACGCAATGACTCGATTCGCTTGCCAATGCTTATCATAATAGCATTATTATTTTTAATATTATCATTCATATATGATTTATTATATGCGTTTTTAACCATTAATCAACAATATATGAGTTATTAAATCATTTAATCTAATGGAATTGACTGCCGCTGTTCAAAAAGCTCATTCATTAACCATGTTCTGATGTGCTTTTGCCGGGCTATTTCTATCGCCTTATTTATCGCGGCCATTGCTTTTTTATGTTTTTTATCTTTGTGATAAAGTGCGGCTTGATTGGCAAGGGTTTCAAAATTACTTCCATTATTTTTAACTGCTCTTTTCAGGATTTCTCTTGCCTCATCCAGTTTAGCCACTTTTATCAATCCTGATATTTTTATATTTCTAAATTCGTCAACCTGTAATGGAAAATATTTCTCTAACGCTTTTTCTATTGATAATCTCTGCTCTTGATCTCTAGAATAAGCATAAGCAGTACTACGTAAGAAGCCAGCTGAAATATGAAATGTAGTATTGTATTTTTCCTTTAGGTGTTTATAATAATCTTCAACGGCTTTTGCATCTTTAAAATACCCTTCAGCAATTCTGAAATCTGCAAAAATATCTTTCAATGCCCATTTATATGTGGGTAAACCAACCGAACCATGACTTTCTTCAGGAAAATATTTAAACTTAAAATTGAGCGACCTAGGCCCCTTGGATTCTATTAATTCCACAAAACCATGTACCCCCATACCCTTCTCATCAGCCAGGGAAATATAATAATTACTTGCCAATTGCTTTCGCTTGGTAAATTCTTGCTCTGTATTTTTTTTAAGGGCTTCATCTTGCCACCAAAGAGATGGGCTAATAGCAATAAAGTCATCAAATATTTTGTGATGGTTCAACATGGCATAAGTAACAAATAATCCACCGATTGAGTGGCCTGCCAATATCTTATAATCATTGGTTTTATAGTTTTTATTGATATAAGGAATTAACTCTTTTTCAATAAATGCAAAATTTTCATCAGCATTGCCCTTATCTTCAACATCGTAAGGGGGTTTAGAGTTTTTTCTATATGTTAAGGTTCCTTTACCAGAAATACCAACCACAATCATTTCAGGAATATTCTCACTGATAGCAGACAACAACTCAATTAACCCTGTCACATAATGAAAATTATAATCAGCATCTACTATATATAAAACAGGATATTCAGATGTATCACTCGCATAATAGGATGGTGGTTTATATATCAGCAATTCCCTATTATCATTGAGTATTTTAGAATCCATACTTATTCTCTCACCTATGGAAATTGTTTGAGCAGAACAGTTAATACTGATTAAAATTAATAATAACAATAAAACACATTTTTTCATCATTTTGAGTCTCAAATTTAACAGCTGGCATTTTAACACCAATTATAACTTCTACACTAGTGTCAAATTGCAACTTATTTAGTACAATCATTGTCTGAATTTTCTAAACAATAAATGACGGAGTTTTTCATGAAGTTAAATAATTTTATAGCAATCCTGCTACTATTGATTTCAACAGTTATCGTTGCTAAATCGAGAACAACATATAACGAGAATGAAATTGACATTCCTTATAGTAAATATACCTTGGATAATGGTTTAACATTAATTGTTCATGAGGATCATAAGGCACCAATTGTAGCCATTAATATCTGGTACCACATTGGTTCAAAGAATGAAAAAGAAGGGCGCACTGGTTTTGCCCATTTATTTGAACATTTGATGTTTAATGGTAGCGAAAACTATAATGACGACTGGTTTAAACCCATGGACAAGATTGGGGCAACAGGCCTCAATGGAACAACCAACCAGGATCGAACCAATTACTTCGAAACCGTCCCAAAAAATTCTGTAGATGTGGCTTTGTGGTTAGAATCTGATCGAATGGGACATTTACTTGGCGCTATAACCCAGGAAAAACTGGATGAACAGCGTGGTGTTGTCCAAAATGAAAAAAGACAAAGCGAAAACCAACCATATGGAAGAGTATTTTCCACTATTCTTAAAAATGTATACCCAAAGGGTCACCCTTATTCCTGGTCTGTTATCGGCTCAATGGATGACTTAAATGCTGCAAGTCTGGAAGATGTAAAAGAATGGTTTAATAATAATTATGGTGCTGCCAATGCGACAATAGTGATGGCTGGCGACATCACCCCAGAGCTCGCATTAGAAAAAGTGGAAAAATATTTTGGCGATATTGATTCAGGCCCGCCATTAACAGCACAGACAGAATGGATTGCTAAAAGGACAGGCACTCGTAAACAGCTTATGTATGATCGTGTTCCACAGGCACGAGTCTATAAGATATGGAATGTACCAGGTGTAAAATCAGCAGAAACCGATTACCTCTCTCTGGTTTCTTCAGTATTATCTGCAGATAAAAATTCTCGTTTATATAAACGTTTGGTTTACGATGAAAAAGTTGCCTCAGATGTCGAGGCTTTTTCATTTCCATCTGAAATTGGCGGATTATTTGGCATTATTGCCACTGCGCTTAAAGAAGAAGATTTAGCTTATCTGGAAAAAGCCATAGATGAGGAAATTCAGAAATTTTTGAAAGAGGGGCCTAGCAAGGAAGAACTGGATAGAGTAAAAACCAGTTATCGTGCTGGTTTTATTAGGGGTCTGGAAAGTATTGGCGGCTCTGGCGGAAAATCCGATATCCTTGCCAGTAATGAAGTCTATGACAATGACCCAAATGCCTATAAATACAACCTAAAAAGAATAGCCAATGCCACACCAAAACAACTGAAACGGGTAGCAAACAAATGGTTGGCTGATGGAGAATACCAGTTAGAAGTCTTGCCCTTTGGAAAATACAACACAGCCAAAACAGGGGTTGATCGCTCAAAAGGCTTGCCAGAGGTCACTAAAGCACCTGATGTCAAGTTTGATGCATTCCAAAAATTTACATTATCCAACGGCTTAAGAGTCATTATTGCAGAACGACACGCAATACCCGTAGTTAGAATGAGAATGATGATAGACTCAGGCTTTGCTGCTGATGAATTAGGCAAATCAGGAGTGGCGAATTTAACGATGGAGATGTTGGATGAAGGTACAAAAAAAATGTCATCTCTGCAAATCAGTGATATACAATCAAATTTAGGAACGGCTGTGTGGGCCTCTGCCAGTCTGGATGTCTCCACAGTCAATTTAAATACCCTTAAAGAAAACCTCACTCCATCATTAGAACTGTTCTCTGATATCATCTTAAACCCCAGCTTTCCAAGTAACGAGTTTGATCGCTTAAACAGCAACAGCTGGCAGGAATAAAACAGGAAAAATCTTCGCCCTTTGGTTTGGCATTCAGAATTTTACCAAAACTTATTTATGATGAAGGTCATGCCTATTCGTCACCATTATCAGGTTCAGGTAATGAAGATTCTGTTGAATCAATGACAATAAATGACTTGAAAAGATATTATAACACATGGTTTAAACCAAATAATGCTACCTTAATTGTCACTGGCGACACAACAATTGAGGAAATTAAGCCCATGTTAGAACAGGCTTTTAAATCCTGGAAAAAAGCTGAAGTACCACAAAAGAAGCTGGGATTAGTCGAAAAACCAGCACAATCAATTATTTACTTAATAGACAGACCCAATTCTCAACAATCGGCTATAATTAATGCACAAATTATGCCACGTTATGGCTTTGAAAATGAAATGCCATTACAAGCCATGAATGAAGTTATTGGTGGTAGCTTTAATGCCCGTATGAATATGAACCTTCGTGAAGATAAACATTGGTCCTATGGTGCACATACCCAAATACAGAATACCCAAGCACAACGCCCTATGATAACAACCGCCCCTGTACAATCTGATAAAACTGCCGAATCAATACTTGAAATCTACAATGAATTTTCTGGCATCACCGGAGAAAAACCTGCAACAGTTGATGAGCTGGCAAGAGCTATGGATAAAAAAGTACTCACCCTACCTGGTCGCTGGGAAACAGCTGCCGCAGTAGAAAGAGATCTTGCCAATATGGTTAGATTTGGCCTTGATGATGAATACTGGAACACTTACCCCCAAAAAGTACGATCAGTTAAGCTAGAACAGGTAAACTCTATAGCTAAAACACTTATCAATACAGAACAGATGATATGGGTCATCGTTGGTGACATGAAAGAAAATGGCAAAAAGATTGAAGACTTAAAATTGGGTAAAGTTATTTATCTTGATGTCGATGGCAATGTTATTGAAAAATAAACCTTATTGATACTATTAATAACTATTAACAATACAGCTCTATAAATCTAATTATAATAAATTTATAGAGCTGATATCTTCAAATTAATGAACCGCAGCTCTGAATGGACAACTCTTAATAATATCAGCCTCATCCTGTAATAACTGCTCTAATCTAATTTTTACAACATCCGCAGCATAATATTTATAAGCCAATGAAATGAACAATTCATAATGGCGATACTCTGCAGCCGCTAATCGTTGATAGAAATCCTTAATCTTTGGCTCGGCTAAAGCTTCTCCCACCAGACCAAACCGTTCCGCACCCCGTTTTTCAACAATACTGAACATCAGCAATCTATCCAGTAAATAATGTTTAGGATCCTTACGCATTTTTTTCATAAACAGGCCAATGTATTGATTAGTCTTATCAGGGATTTGTTGTAAGCCTCTTTTTAACATGATTTTGATCACTTCACGAAAATGCGCCATCTCTTCCATAGCTAGGTCAATCATTTCGCGTACTATATCATCCTTGTCAGGATAATGAACCACCATAGACATAGCCAAAGTTGAGGCCTTGCGTTCATTGGCAGCATGATCAATAAGAAAAGAATCAAAGTCAGCCATAACAGCTTTAATCCACAAGGGGTCTGTTTTGCATTTTAAATCGTATGAATACATTTTATTTCAATATTAATTTGGGGATAAAACACCACTAGCAAAAAGTAGCATTATGTGATTGGATAAATACCTTTGTCGTTTTGAGTGTTTAGATTTTATTCTGAGACAAGGCACTTCTGCACGCAGAATGTGAGCATATATTAATATGTGACCATTCGAGTACAGAAATAACGCCGTATCAGGACAAAGGATAAATACTCAGAGCTACAAAGCGTGACGTTCGGCTATCAGCTTCTTTATTTCACCAATGGCTTTTCCTGGATTTAAGCCTTTTGGACAAGTATTGGTACAACTCATAATAGTATGACATCTAAACACTTTAAATGGATCCTCTAAATCTTCCAAGCGTTCGCCAGTGTACTCATCTCTTGAATCAGCCAACCAACGATAAGACTGTAATAATACAGCAGGGCCTAAATATCGATCGCCATTCCACCAGTAACTTGGACAAGAAGTTTGACAACATGCGCAAAGAATACATTCATATAAACCATCAATTCTTTCACGATCTTCAATTGATTGCAGTCTTTCCGTATCAGGAAATGGTACAGAATCAGTCTGAATCCATGGCTGCACCGATGCATACTGAGCATAAAAATGTGACAAATCAGGCACCAGGTCCTTGATAACATCCATATGTGGCAAAGGATAGATCGCCACTTCATCACCTTTACAGTCCTTCATGGCTTTAGTGCAAGCCAAAGTATTTGTGCCATTGATATTCATCGCACAAGATCCACATATACCTTCCCTGCAAGAACGCCTAAAAGTTAAAGTGGTATCAATTTCATTCTTAACCTTATTTAAGGCATCCAACACCATTGGACCACAGTTATCCGTATCAATTTCATAGGTATCAGTTCTGGGATTATCTCCAGTATCTGGATCCCAACGATAAACTTTCAGCTTTTTAATATTGCTAGCACCTTTGGCTTTAATATATTTGCCTTTTTGGATTTTTGAGTTTTTTGGTAAGCTAAATTCTGCCATTTTAATATACTCTCTTTGCTGGTGGAATAACTTCACATTCATCAGTTAAAGTATTCATGTGCACGGGTCTGTATTTGAAACTCACTTCATTGTTTTCATCAACATATGACAAAGTGTGCTTCATCCATTCGACATCATCACGATCAGGAAAATCTTCTCTTGCATGTGCCCCACGCGACTCTTTACGATTTTCTGCTCCAAAAATAGTCACCTTCGCCTGCGACAGTAAATTCCTTAACTCTAAAGCTTCAATCAAATCAGTGTTCCAGATCAGTGAACGATCCGTTAATTTTAAATCCTGATATTTTTCTACAATATTGGCAACTTTATCACAGCCTTCCTGCAGGATTTCACCTGTCCTGAAGACCAGTGCATGCTTTTGCATGGTTTGTTGTAATTCCATGCGTAAATCTGCTGTGGTTTTATCGCCATCAGCATAACGTATTTTATCGAAATCAGCCATAATTTGATTCACTACATCAGTTTGTAAATCCCTGTGTTTGGTACCAGGCTTGATTGTTTTGGCACATCTCTGTGCTACCGCTCGACCAAATACCACTATATCAAGCAAGGAGTTAGATCCCAACCTATTGGCTCCATGTACAGATACACAGGCAGCCTCACCAATTGCATACAATCCAGTAACTACTTTATCCGGATCATCACCGACTTTATTGACAACTTCTCCGTGATAGTTAGTTGGAATACCACCCATATTATAATGAGCAGTAGGTATCACTGGAATCGGCTCTTTAGTTACATCAACTCCAGCAAAGATTTCCGCAGACTCAGCAATACCAGGAAGTCTTTTTTCAATAACATCGGGACCCAAGTGCTCTAAATGCAAATGAATATGATCTCCATTTGTGCCAACTCCTCGGCCCTCATTAATCTCCATTGTCATGGCACGACTCACAACATCACGAGAGGCTAAATCTTTCGCAGATGGAGCATACCTTTCCATAAATCGCTCCCCCTCTGAGTTAGTTAGGAATCCTCCCTCTCCACGTACACCCTCAGTAATTAAACAACCTGCTCCATATATTCCGGTTGGATGGAACTGTACAAATTCCATATCCTGTAATGCCAAGCCAGCACGTAATACCATGCCATTGCCATCTCCCGTGCAAGTATGTGCAGAAGTACATGAAAAATAAGTTCGTCCATAACCACCTGTGGCCAGGATAATAGCATGCCCCCTAAACAGGTGAATACTTCCATCAGACATATCTATGGCAATAACACCTTTACACTCTCCATTTTCCATGACCAGATCTATGGCAAAATATTCTATAAAAAAGTTTGCATCATGTTTCAATGATTGTTGATATAGGGTATGTAAAATGGCATGTCCTGTTCTATCAGCCGCTGCACATGTTCTCTGTGCTGGCGGACCTTTACCATATTCAGTGGTCATGCCTCCAAACGGACGTTGATAGATTTTCCCTTCCTCGGTGCGAGAAAAAGGCACACCCTGATGCTCTAGCTCAATTACCGCTGGCACCGCTTCTCTACACATATATTCGATAGCATCCTGATCACCCAACCAATCTGAACCTTTAACCGTATCATACATATGCCAACGCCAGTCATCTTTGCCCATGTTACCCAATGATGCACTCATTCCACCTTGTGCTGCCACAGTGTGCGATCGAGTAGGAAAAACCTTAGTCACACAAGCCACGGAAAGACCTTCCATTGCTAACCCCATAGTAGCTCGGAGACCAGCTCCACCAGCTCCAACCACCACGGCATCAAATTTATGTTCTATAATTTTATAACCCATGGCCTTATTTTCAGCTGTGTTTTTACTTTTATTTGATTCTGACATAATTAATCCTTAAGAAACGAGTTTAAATAATGAGAAAAAGGTTGCCACGATCATCGTAAACATGGCAAATTTAACAAGCAATAACAAAGCCAATGTTATGCTCTTTTTATGTACATAATCTTCAATAATGACCTGCAAACCTAAAGCTGCATGATAGACCACTGTTATTGTCCACAATGCCATTAATAAGGCAGGTACTGGATTATATAACCATTGTATCAGAGTATCTGGCGACAGGTTCTCCATACTCATTAAAGAGAAAACAAACCACAATCCTAATGGAATCATCAACACAGCCGATAAACGTTGCATCCACCAATGCCCAAAACCATGTTTGGCTGTTCCCAGAGCTTTTACTTTTTTTATATCAGTTCTATATTGCATGATTAAGCTCCCATTATCCAGACTAAGGCAGTTAAAATAACGGCCATAACAACAACCATAACACCTGATTTGTTCACACTGGAAAGCTCAAAGCCCTTACCAATATCCCAAAACAAATGACGAATACCATTACAAAAATGATAGAAAAAAGCAAAGATCCAGGCGATTAAAATAATTTTCCCAATCATACTGGAGAAGAATAAATGTATGCCAATTGCAAAAGTAGACAGGTACGCCAGACTAAACAACCAAAAAACAAGCACCACTGCAGCGGCGGATAGCGCCAAACCTGTTAGTCTGTGCAAAATAGATAACTTAGCAGATAATGGCATCTTATATACTTGGATATGCGGAGACAAAGGCCTATTTGATGTTTTCATTAAAAACCCCTTGGTTAATTATTAATTATTTGAGCAATAAGAGAAATATAACGGTTATATCAATTTATTATATATATTAGCCTGTAATTATAATAGAATTTCAATTTTGCTGTAAGGTATTTGTTAATGAGCGACCGAGATAATTCTAAAAATTTGATATCAGCCAATTCAATCTGTTCTTTGTTAAATTTTTCAGGTGAAAACACACTAGACTTTTTAAATAATTTACTTATTTCAAATTTAATAGCTTTAAGTGAAAACACCTACCAATACACAGCACTATGTAATCCAAAAGGTCGGATCATAGCCAGTATGTGGGTCAAAATCATCAATGCAGAGCAAATCAATATAATTTGTCCAACCAATATGTCAGAACATCTTATTAATTTTTTCAATATGCGCAAATTTCGTTTAAAAATAAACATCAGCCAGCCTCAAGATGATATCATCATAAATACCCGTAATTTTTCTATTTTCAGCACAGACAAGACAAATAAACAAATTGAGTTAGCGAGCAAAGAAACATTTTATGAAGCGTTTTTCAACAAAAACCTCCCCTGGATTGACTGTAACAATACAGAAAACTTCATCCCACAACATGTCAATCTAGATCTGCATGAAAACACCATGAGTTTTACTAAAGGCTGTTATCCTGGACAGGAAATAATTGCCCGTATTAAATATCTGGGAACCATAAAAAAACGCATGATTTTATTAAGCAAAAACAATGAAAAAGCATTGCTTGACAGCGCTGAGAAACTGCAAGCAGTTTCACCAATTATACATAACAGGCACAAAAACCAATTCTTTATTCAAGTCATTGCAGCAATAAAATAGCGTCATATTAAAATTTAACAAAAATTTATATTTTCGAATAAAAATATAGCCAAAAAATAATTTAGCCCCCATAATCAAGCCTTTACCTCTATACTTTATTGATTTTAGTAACAATTTATGTTATTACGTATAACTGAGGGGACAAACACAAAAATTTAGGGCGACACCATGCAAAAATATTTTAGAGGCATTGATTTATTAATTTCTTTAATTCTCATTTTCGTTATCTCAATGACGGCACATGCAAATAAATACACATTAGTTATTGAACCGACCTTCCCGGTAGAACAGGGAAAAACAGGTTTACGAACCTCTTAGAAAATGGCTGAGTAAAAATACTGGCCATGATATTGAGGTGGTAATAGATAATAATTATTACTTTTATTGGCGAAATGCTCATGGATCGAGAACTCCAGATTTTACTTTTGATGCGCCACATGTTGCAGCATTTAGAGCCCATGAAAAAGGTTATAAGGCCATTGCCACAACCATAGAACCGTTATCCTACCATCTCATTGCTTTAGATGAACCACCCGAAGGAGTGGACATTCAGGATTTTCTAGTTAGCAAAAAAATAGTCATGTTACCCAGCCCAAGTCTGGCTTCAGTTTTTTTCAATCAATGGTTTACTGACTTATTCTCAGCACCCAACAAAGATGTTTCCGCACTTTCCTGGCAGGAAGCTGTTGAAATTGTATTTGATGGTGGTGCAGAGGCTGCTATTGTTCCAGACTGGATGTTTAATTTATATCCTAATTTTGCCTCTCTAAAACAGAGTGCAAACATTCCTGGCACTACTTTTATGGCTTCACCCAACCTGCCACAAGAAGTGATTGATAATTTTCAAACCGCACTACTCTCATTACAAAATGACGAAGCCGCATACGATGTTTTGGTTGAGTTAAACACCGAAGGTTTTAAAAAGCCCAATCTCAAAGATTATGATGAGCTAAGAAAATTATTACCAGGTTCTGTTAAATAAACCTAAAATCATTTACCACATTGTCTGCATATGAGATACATGAATATTTTGTGACTTTCATGTACTAAATAACTCGTGCATTAATTCACAGATACAATTATATTATCGAGTTAATATAACTATATTACTAAGTTGAATTTACAGGTATAATGTCGAACATAATTAGTTTAGAACATTATTTAATGAGTAAAAAGCCACCGACTCCTAATGAGCGTCGACAATTTGAACGCCTTGCCTTTGAAAGCAAGATGCAACTATTTTCAGGTACAACGGCCTGGACATGTGAAATAATTGACATCTCATTAAAAGGCGTTTTATTTTCAAAACCACAAGATTGGCCTGGTGAAATTAAAGATATTTACCGATTATCTATATCACTTGCCAGCTCACCAAGCATAGGCATGAGTATTGAAATTGCACATATTGATGATGACACCATTGGTGCAAAATGGAATAAGATTGATGTTGGTAGCTTTAGCCGACTAAAAAGACTGCTAGAGCTGAACACCATAGACAGAAATCGTATATTAAAGGAAATATCCTTTTTATAATCAGACCATCAAGGCAGTGCCACTATATAACAAATCCAACCCGCATCTGCCGTACCTACCTTTGCAGCTTTGAACTTACCATCGCCCTCACCTGACTTTTCATCCGTACCCTCCCAGTAAACATCCACTTGAGAAAACCCCGCCTCCAATAGCAATTCCTGAATTTCTGGCAAAGACCACAATCTCCAATAATAAGAAAAAGCCCGATTATACTCAACACCATCATCCGTTTTGAAATGAATATAACACTGCATTTGTGAATTAATTGGATTAAATGTTGCCTGCTCCCAAATATATGTAAACCCTTCGCACTCACGCTCCTCCGTTAGCTCTTTGGCCGCTTCATAACCTCCAAAAGCATCTAAAAAGAAAACCCCCGTTGCCTCCAATGAACTTTTAACCGAAATAAAATAATCCCTCATCATGGTTCTATCCATGAATAAAAAATAACTAAAATTCATCGCCAGAACCACATCCATATTAGCCACGCCAGACTCTCTTACATCTGCTTTAACATATGTTAAATGAGCACCACTGACTAATTCAGACAAGATATTGTCTTGCCCCCACTGCAAAACTTCTTCATCAAGATCTATAGCCCAGGCCCTATTTTTCTCATCTCTTGATACCCACTCTCCAGCCGTTTGTCCCGTACCACAAAAATCTTCACGTAAAAATCGGGCATTATTACCTCTAATCGCTAAATATGTCGATTTAACAAAATCAATCTCAGCTTCAACACACTGAACCGAGTCTTGGTACATTTGGTGGATATCATGTTTTTTCATTTTTCGCCCAATAAAAAAACCTTGTTTTAAAAACAAGGCTTTAGAGGTATTCTCATCAATAATAAGGCACAAGCCTAAGACTTATACTTACCCTGATATGATGTCAGTTTTTAAGATTTAATTAAATAAATGCTCAACCGCAGCCCGTTCTTCTCTCAACTCTTTTTCTGTTGCATCGAGTCTATCTTGTGAAAATTGATCAATCTCTAAACCCTGAACAATTTCATATTTACCATCTTTACAAGTAACAGGATAAGAGAAAATTATCCCTTCTTCAACACCATAACTGCCATCACTGGGGATTCCCATAGAAACCCAATCACCTGCTGTCGTGCCTAATGTCCAAGTACGCATATGATCTATTGCAGCTGAAGCAGCCGAGGCAGCACTTGATGCTCCACGTGCTTTAATGATAGCTGCACCACGTTTCTGTACCGTTGGAATAAAGTCATTTTCAAACCAATCACGCTCAACCAAATCAAAAGCATTTTTACCGTCAATTTTAACATTGGCAATATCTGGATACTGAGTAGATGAGTGATTACCCCAAATAATCATATTAGTGACATCATTGGTTTGTTTACCAGTCATTGCCGCCAATTGGCCCATAGCACGATTATGATCCAATCGTGTCATTGCCGTAAACTGATTAGGGTCTATATCTGGCGCTGATTCTTTGGCAATCATGGCATTAGTATTAGCTGGATTACCCACAACTAAAACCTTGATACCTTTACTGGCATTATCATTAATTGCTTTACCCTGAACGGTAAAGATAGCCCCATTGGCTTCAAGCAAATCACTGCGTTCCATACCTGGGCCACGTGGTCGTGCACCAACCAATAAAGCATAATCAGCATCTTTAAAAGCCACATTAGGGTCATCAGCTGCAATCACTTCCTGTAACAAAGGAAAAGCACAATCTTCCAGCTCCATCACCACACCGCTGAGAGCACCCATAGCTGGCGGAATTTCCAATAATTGCAATATAACAGGTTGATCCAAACCCAGCATATCGCCAGCAGCAATCCTAAATAACAGTTGATAACCTATTTGACCGGCAGCACCTGTGATGGCAACTCTAACTGGATCTTTCATAATTCACCTCTTTGTATTAAATATTTTCCGAACTGGACATGTGATGTAAAGATCTCTTTACATGAATAAATTGGTCGGGATGAGAAGATTCGAACTTCCGACCCCCACAACCCCATTGTGGTGCGCTACCAGGCTGCGCTACATCCCGACTCTGTGACGTGTATTTTAGTTTCAAACTTTAATAGTGCAAGTTATTTTGCAGATGAATTGATATTAATTCCAGACACTGTGCCTAAAAACCAAAATGTGAGAATCAATAAAATTTAATTTAAAAAAATAAAACGAACAATATCAATTAATCAGCTGCCACATCTCAATATCAGATAGATTTTTATCTGCCGCGATAAGAGATTTTAGATCTGCGGTATTGATAACTAATGCATTGGGAATATTCAATTCTTCACACCGTTTTTGTAATTGTTGCCTGGCACTGGCAAAAACTTCACCCTGCCTTGCAGTCAATTTGGCAAATGTTGGCAATTGCTCACTATCAAGCTCTTGTGCTTCCTTATATAGATCAAAAATTTCAGCCGCATTATACTCGACAAACTTAGGATACAAACCAATATCGGCAATCAATTGCGCTTGGCTGTCTGGTTGAGTATAGGCAATATCAATGATCTCGGTGTTTTTCAAAATCCACTGTCTGGGCTTGTTTCTTTTTATTGCAGATTTTTCACGCCAATTTAACAAACAAAACAATAACTTTTGTTGAGCATTGTCCAATCTTTTAGATTTATTAATTTTACGCCTTGGGTATTGCGGCCTACTAAGGAAATTTCATTTACGCGTATACGTACCATTGTTCCTTGGTCGCTAATTAAAATAGCTT
>JAESTH010000015.1 GCA_016763695.1 Alcanivoracaceae bacterium | reverse complement strand
TGAGGTACCAATAAATTTTAATGTGCCTTCCGGTACTCTATTAACAGTATCTACTAATACACCATCGATATATAGCTGGGTTTGTCCGCCGCTATAAACAAGTGCCATGTGATGCCAGTTATTGTCTAACGAGTCAAAAGAAAAAGCGCCCCTTGCCGTGCCTGTACTAGGGTTATACACGCCCCAGTGCCAAGTTTGATTTCGATCGATAAAGAGTAAATCACCACCCGCTTGCATCGCTCCTAAAACAAAATAACGGCTGTCACTATTGCTAGTGGGTTTTTTAAACCAAGTACTGACACTAAAATCGGTAGGCAGGGCAATACTGGTTTCAAAATGATGCCCTTCATTAGAGAGATCAGCGCCGCGTTCAACTTTACCGGCATCGAAAGTTGTGACTGCGCTATGACTAGTGGCTGAAAAATTGCCGGTTTGGTCAATCACTTCAAAACCTACGCCAGTGTATTCACACTCATCAAAACGATAATTGGCCAACGGTTGAGCATTGTTACACATGCCATTAAAATCAGCATTGGTGATACTATTTTCATTGTAACTAACGGTAAAACTATCGGCATTGCCAAGCACCGTAACCGCACCATTAATGGTTGGGTTACCACTGACCGTCATCGCCCCTTTTACATAAATAATGGCATTAATAACAGTATTACCACCGGTTATTTGCATGCTGCCATCAACGATGATGATCAAATCTTCTGGATTACCATTTTCATTAATTTTGACATTTTGCCAATCCACAGCCGATCTAAAAAACAATCTTGCTGTGGTTTCTCCACCCACTACTGGACCAACAAAAATTTCACCTTGATTAGCAAGCGTTGTATTGAGGTATAAATTATCACCACGGGGTAACGTAGTACCATCAGTTAAAGTTGCTGTTGAGGCATTAGCTGGAAAATTGATTAGTTGTTCGTTAGCAGGTGCTAGCTCTCGCCATCCTGAGGGGAAAACAGTTAAACACTGGGCAGCAAAAACGCTAGAGATAGAAGATAAGAGTAAACAACAAAGTAGAATAAAACGGGACAACATCACAAACTCCTCGCTTCTACTTGAATAGTACGGCTACTGACAACAATATCTTTACTATCAGTTTGCAATGCTGAACTAGCACACTCACCAATACTAGTTAAACGGTAGAATTCGTCACCAGAAATAGGGTGAGTAGCATAATTGCTACAACTGGTAATAGCACTACAGTGAAAAAGTCCATCTATATCACTACCCGTACTAGAAAAATTATAATTGAAATTAGCATTACACTGTACCGCTGCAGCATTTAGCGGAAAAAGTTTTTGCAGCTCAGCTTGTAGCGCTGAATTTGCTGCCATATAAGCACGGGTGCCAATAACTTCTTGTGCTATAGCTTCACTACTGGTTGATAAAACCCGCATTAACGCACTGCCAAGCAGGATCAGCACAATGAGAATAAATAGTGTCATCAATATGGCACTACCTTTTTGTCTTTCAAAACAAGCTGGGGATTTCAGTGACGGGTGAAAAAGTTCTAACATCTAACAATAATCATTGCGAATCACGTAGAGCAAAGATACCCCTAAGTCACTTAATATACAAATAAAATGCAATAAAAAACCCCGTAAAAACGAGGTCTATCATTGATGAAGAGTACACGACTAATTAAAGATTTTTTTTCTGCTTGCTAAGGCAATTAAACCTAATGAAAAAATTAGCAACGTGGATGGTTCGGGAACAGGTTGTATTTTTGACTTTCGAAAATATACTGTAGACGTTTGACTAAAAGTTACCGTATCCAACAAAGGATCAGTCCAGTTACTTACGGCTTCTTCTCTAGATTTTCCAGAAACGGTATTTCCATTTATAAGCGAAGTATTCCATATAGAGAAGCTATCAAACTGACCATTGCCATCTTTAAATATATTGCTGATTAACAAACTTACAGGAACATTGCCATAAATATCACGATATATGCTTTCCAAAAATTCATTCATATCAACTTGTAATGACAAGTCACTATAATACCCCCAATCATTGTAATCAACTACTTGAGTTGCTGACAATAATTGATTACAGCCCGCAGGGAGTGGTGAATATAATTCATTTAAATATTGTTCGTCTGATTCAACGCCAAAACAACCAAAGCCAACAAACTGAACATTATAGGCTGAAGCCCAAACCAAGTCATAACTACCAAAGTCTTCGCTTTGATAACTAATATACTTAAGTTCGTTTTCAGTGTTGTAAGTTATTAAATTTGCATTTGCAGAAAATGAAATAAATGTAAGTATTACAATAAAAAATTTAAACATTATACACCTTTACTAATGTTAAGAATTAAAAGCCTGCTCTATTATATATACAAACAAAGCAAAAATCACACCATAAAAAACTTTCTATTTAAATACAAATAGTTAAGCAATTAATGCAATATAGCATACCGGATACTGTAAAATATAATGACACAATTATGGAGTGCTCTGTGAGTGTACATCGTTATTGAAAAATATAATCTCCTGATTCAATTCAAAACCTAAATTAACTTGTGTTAAAGAGTTTCTTTGTAAAGTAGCATCAATGGCTTTAAAAGTTGGAGAAACAGAATTGAATAAAGACATATTGTCAGCCATTAAAACAGGAGTTCCTGGAGGGAACAAGTAGTTATCGTTTTCTGCCAGCGTATAACCATCAATACGATACAGGCTTTGATTAAAGTGACAATATGTTACCGGACCCGATGAAATATAAGCCCTCTGTGTTGGTGACTCATCATCAAATAGCACTGCTCTATTCATGACAATTTTCCATTGCTGTGCTGAAATTTGCATTACTGAATCAATCAAAAAAGTTTTACCCTGCTCTTGCCCTGTGTTTACATATATTTCATCAGGGGATAGTGGGTAAATACTTATACTGTCTTGACAAGATAACCCACACTGATAGTCATTTCCAAATTTATCCTTAAACGGAATAACAAAAATTTCATTTGATTTTAGCTCTGGAGTCACGGGGATATCTATATAAATAGAACTGGCAGTTACTGGCAAAAATTCAATACATTGTGTTTGTATGCCGCCAACAGAACCGGTTTTAACTTCAACACTATTGGGTACCGCATTTCTCACTTCTCTATTTAACCTTTCGATAGCAAAAC
>JAESTH010000030.1 GCA_016763695.1 Alcanivoracaceae bacterium | reverse complement strand
TTTAAACTCATCTGCTACAAATTGCATCAATGCTGAAATGGTATTAATTGATTCTATTCTATCAAGTAAAGGTTGAATGGGTTCAAAACCACGTTCATTAATGCGTTTGGTATCCATACCAGAGCTGTAAAAATCTCCAACCATTTGATCGGCACTGCCCTTTTCATGAGTTCCGCTAGAGACTTCTGTTAAAATATTCCCTAAAAGTTTTTTCTGAGGAATATTTAAGAACCTATAAGAACCAACACCAACTTGATCATCTGCAATGACAGCCTTATCTGACCAATTTTTATTTACGTGGTTAAAAAAGTTATCTCCTGGTTTTATTGCTAAATCGATTCCATCGAAACCCAATTTATTGTTTTCTACAATTTTTTCCTTTTGACATGAAACAAGTATAAATATGGCTAATGCGATGTAAAGTAAGTTTTTCATAAGTCTAAATGGTGTTTGTGGCGAATCTTCTAAATAATTTTAGATTGGTTGTAATCAAGCAGAACGTTTCGGACAGCATTTGTGCGGCTTAATATTCTCGGTGATTTTTCAGTTGGTCAAATCATATACTAAATATAATAGTTTTAAAATGAAGTACTATAACAAACATGAATTTATATACTATGTTTACACAGCTTATATTTAGATTTGTGTATTACTTAAAGAATTGGTTTTATATTAAGGGTTTTATCAATATGGAATTATGGATTTCCTGGGAGTATTATACGACAACTGGTCACTATCTTTTTGGGGAAATAACATATTCAACAAAATACATGCCACACGAGCTTTCTTTTTTGGTCTTGAAGCACCTAATTTTGAAGACAAACTTTATGTGCAATTGGGTGCACCCAGACATTTAGGTGCCAGTTTTGATTATGAGTTTTAATTATTAGTAGAAACGCCCTACACGGGCGTTTAATTTTTTGGTAGAAATTTAATCGAAACCACCGTAGAGACGCAATGCATTGCGTCTCTACCATCAGAATTTATAATTTTATATCAATTACAAAGATTTTGATGCATTCTTGGGACGTGAGTGGCTCGCCAGCATGTGTTCAACTAATACTGTGTAATGTACAATTAAAAGATTAAAAGACAAACTCGCACGGCGAAAATGATGATAGTTTGCCAGCTATTTTGCAACACTTTGGCTTAAATCAATTAACCTGGATTATGCGTATCATCCTTGATACTTACCTTCATCCATGAAGGCTTACGTGAAAATTCGTTCCCAACGAATTTTTGATAAACTCAATCAATTCAAAACAAAGGGTAGAAAAGCCATTGGGACACTCGAAAAACTAAAAACTTATATCAAAAATATTAAGAATAAAATCAAACTTGATATTAGCCTTAATCCAGCCCTAGAATAGCAAAACATTTTTTAATTTCTCTTTACTCAAATTATTGGGTAATGCATTATTGCATTTCAAATAAGCCCAATTGTTGGTACTTGCCAATTATTGAGTTTATCTTGTTACCATTATTCCAAATTAAAACAATTCCATAAATTTTTATTGATCGAAACCAGGTTTTATATCGATTTTTCTTTTTTAGAAATGCCTGTCTCCGATATTTCTTCTGATATTTCTTTGAAGTCAGTGTTTAAAAAACTGAGTCTATGCAATATAAACGATTGGTTTTTAAGTGCTGAGATCAGAAATTTATGACGCGATATAAACAATAAAAAAAATGGTGGCTATGGGTGGACTTGAACCACCGACCCCAGCATTATGAATGCTGTGCTCTAACCGGCTGAGCTACATAGCCATTTTTTGAATCAAGATGGTGTTAACTTGAGGGCGGGGATTTTCTTATTTATAAGGGGTTTTGTCAAGTACAATAATTAAAAATCCAGGTTTTCTTTCGTTATTTTCTCTGCTTGCTGATTTAAGGTTTTAATACAGCTTTGAAATGCTTTTATTTGTTCCTTTGATAAGCTGCTTATCAAGGCATTTTCATAAGCTAAAGCCTTGGGCTTAACCTCGTTTATTAATTGCCGACCGTTGATGGTTAAATTATATCTGCGTGCTCTGGCATCCTGTTGACAGGTTCTTTCTAAAATCAGTCCCTTTGCTACCAATATCTTCATGGTTCGACTGATTTTAACCTTATCCATTTGACTGTGCTCGGTTAGTTCTTTAGCTGTCTGGTGATTCATATCTGATAAAATCGCCAATACACGCCATTCAGGGATGGTTATATCATGTTGGTCACGATAATATTTGGCTATACCCTGGCTGATTTTATTACTCAGGACAGATAATTGATAAGGTAAAAAATTTTGTAATTCCATAGTTTGGCTAATATTTAGTTACATATGCAACTAAAATCAATTAATAGTTTCATTTGAAACTAATTATGCTTAAGATATAGCCAAATTACAAGTATGAGGCAATAATAATGGCTAAAGAAATGATTAACAACGAGTCAAATGAGATTAATGGGTTTGGATTTATTGAATATGCATCAAGCAATGCAGGAGATTTGGATACCTTATTTAGAAGACTGGGCTTTAGTGCAATTAAAAAACACAAGAGCAAGGACATAACCCTTTATCGCCAGGGTGGAATTGACTTTATGCTAAACAATACTAATGATTCATTTGCGAGTCAGTTTAGCCAGCAACACGGTCCTTGTGCCAACGGATTCTCTATCGTATTTGATGATGCTCAAGCGGCACTTATACATGCTTTAGATAATGGTTCAGAAAAAATAACTGGCGATCTGGATTTGCCCGCAGTTAAAGGCATAGGTGGCGCAGTATTGTATTTGGTAGATAAAGGAAACTATGCTGCTTTATTGGCAAATGATTTTATTGAAATCGAAGGCATGAATCAGTACCCAACAGGTTGGGGTATGACCTTTATCGATCACTTGACTCATAACGTTTTTTATGGAGAAATGGAAAAGTGGGGACAGTATTATATTGACCTGTTTCAGTTTGAGCAGATCAGATATTTTGATATCAAGGGAGCCAAGACAAGCTTGACATCAAAAGCGATGAAATCACCCAATGGTTCAGTAAAAATACCGCTAAACGAATCTCCCGATGCCAAATCCCAGATCAATGAATACATAGATGAGTACAAGGGTGAAGGCATTCAGCACATAGCACTGTATACTGAAAATATTTACGAAACCATTGAGTCAATTAAAGCCGCAGGGGTGGACTTTCTGGTTACGCCTAATGCTTATTATACAATTATTGATAAACGTGTTTCCAAGCATTCAGAAGACATTGCACGCCTGGAAAAGAACAGTATTTTAATTGATGCAGATGAAGAAACAGGCGAAAAAATATTGTTACAGATATTCACTCAAAACTGCATAGGACCAATTTTCTTTGAAATTATTCAACGCAAAGGTAATCAGGGATTTGGTGAAGGCAATTTTCAGGCCTTATTTGATTCAATCGAATTAGAGCAGCAAAAAAGAGGCTTTTTAGAATGAAGAATTGGATACAGACATTCAAAAAAGAAGGTAAAGTTGCCAGGCAGGCACATTTTGACCTGCCAGCAAACACCTATGAACGAGAAGTTGGTAAAGAAGGTTTTTTTGGCCCTGTAGCCCATTTTTATCATAAAAACCCACCAACAAATTGGTCAGAATTTGAAGGCAATCTACAACCACGTGCCTTTGACACAAATGATTTTAAAGAAATTCAGGTTTGTCCATTTAATGCGCCAGTCTTGTTACATAATGCCTCAATCAAGGTACGTATGTTTAAACTCAATGCCAATATGGATCATCTAGTCAGCAACGCAGATGGTGATGACTTGTTGTTTTTTCATAAAGGCACAGCTGAACTGTATTGTGATTATGGACACATTACATTGGTTGAAGGTGATTATTTCACCCTGCCGCGGTGTACAAAATGGCGTCTTGAGAGCAGTGAGCACTGTGAAATATTAATGATAGAAAGTACCAATGGTCATTATCAATTTCCTGACAAAGGTTTGCTTGGTCCCAATGCCATAGTTGATCCCGCGGTACTTGGGGTGCCTGCTATTAATGACAGATTTATCGCTCAGCAAAACAATGATGAAGAATGGACGGTATTAATCAAACACAAAAATAGAATATCCAGACAGGTGTTTCCTTTTAATCCTTTAGATGCAATAGGCTGGCGTGGTGATTTAATGCCTGTGCAGCTTAACTGGCGTGATATTTCTCCGTTAATGAGCCACAGATACCATGTGCCACCCTCTGCACACACTACTTTTATGGGCAACAGGTTTTTGATCTGTACCTTTGTACCGAGATTATTCGAAACAGCAGAGAAAGCTTTAAAAATTCCATTCTTCCATAATAATGATGATTATGATGAAGTGTTGTTTTATCACATGGGTAGCTTCTTTTCGCGTGATAATATTCACCCAGGCATGGTAACACATCATCCACAGGGTTTTACCCATGGACCACATCCAGGTGCCATGAAAAAAGCCTTTAAACAGGACAATGCCATGACAGATGAAGTGGCGGTGATGATAGATACACGTGATCCTTTACAAGTGAGCACCGAATTTGAACAGGTAGAGTGGACTGATTATGTTCACAGTTGGAAAAGTAAGAAAGATTAAACCCTAATATCATTCCTGCGTAGGCAGGAATCTACTTAAATATAGAGTACAATGTTACGCTATTCCTGTCTTCACAGGGATAATGAGATCAAAATATAAAAGAGAAAAAACATGAAATTAGCAACATTAAGCAATGGCAGCAGAGATGGACAGTTAGTTGTCGTTAATAAAAAAGGCAGCAATGCAGTGATAGTAGAGAGTATTGCCACCAGTATGCAAGATGCACTAGATAATTGGAGGGAGGTTTCTCCACAATTAAATGAAGTTTATGACAAACTAAATAATGATGACATAACAGATGTATTTGAGTTGGATACAACGATGCTAGATGCTCCATTGCCACGTGCCTATCAGTTTTTGGATGGTAGTGCTTATTTAGCCCATGTTGAGCGTGTCCGTAAGGCGCGTGGTGCTGAGATGCCTCCTAGTTTTTTGGTCGATCCATTGATGTATCAGGCCACTAGTGATAGCTTTTTGGCTGCTCATGCTGATGTGGTGGTGACCAGTGAAGAATATGGCATAGATTTCGAGTCAGAAGTTGCTGTGATCGTTGATGATGTGCCGATGGCTGTGTCAGTTGAAGATGCGGCACAGCACATTAAATTAATCTGTATTTTAAATGATGTGTCATTGCGTAATTTAATCCCTGCAGAACTGGGTAAAGGCTTCGGATTTGTGCAGTCAAAACCACCAACCGCCTTGTCTCCGTTTTTTGTGACTCCTGATGAGTTGGGTGATGCATGGCAAGATACTAAAGTTCACTTACCTTTACATTCGCGTTTAAATGGCGAATGGTTTGGCTTCCCTAATGCTGGTGTTGATATGCAGTTTAATTTTGCTCAGTTAATTGCTCATGCTGCAAAAACCAGACCACTGGAGGCTGGAGCAATGATTGGTTCAGGCACCATTGCCAATGAAGACGAGTCATTGGGTTCTTCTTGTTTAGCGGAAAAACGTGTGTTGGAAATCATCAAAGATGGCAAAGCGGTTACCCCATTTATGAGCTTTGGTGATGATGTTGAAATTAAGATGATATCAGAAGAGGGTGACAATATATTTGGAACCATTCATAATACCATCGTAAAAGCATAAGCTTCTATATTGCAATTGACAGGACAGGAAGAATGATGAAATTATACAGCTATTGGCGCAGCACAGCGGCTTACCGTGTTAGGGTTGCTTTAAATATAAAGCAAGTCGATTACAAAATTGTTCCTGTTCATTTGGTTAAGGAAGGAGGAGAACACCTCAAGGATGATTATAAATCTATTAACCCACAATCTCTACTACCAGCACTGGAAATTGCTGATGGCAGTATATTAACTCAGTCTCTGGCGATCATTGATTATCTTGATGAGGAGTTTGCTGAGCCCTCTCTTTACCCTCAGGACACAGTCAGAAAAGCACAAGCCAAAGCGATGGCCATGAGTATTGCCTGTGACATACATCCGCTTAATAACCTGCGGGTTCTCAAATATCTTAAAGGTAAAGACTGGCAACAGCCTCAAGTTGATCAATGGTATGCCCATTGGATACATCAGGGTTTTATAGCCATCGAAAAACAGCTTCAGAAAAGTGCAGAGTCGTTTTGTTTTGGCGATAAGATATCGGTGGCTGATATATTTTTAGTGGCCCAGGTTTATAATGCCAATCGGTTTAAAGTTGATTTGACTGACTACCCATTAATTTGCAGGATCAATGACAACTGCTTACAGGAAGCTGTATTCATCGATGCCATACCTGAGAATCAAGTGGATTGTGATATGTGAATGATTAATCCGAATACGATAGCAGTGTTAGGTTTCTAACTGTTCTGATACTTCAAACCACTGTTCTTCAATTTCAGCCATTTCTTTTTTGACCTGAGCCTGTTCTATTGTTGTCTGTTTTAGTTTTGTCTTATTGGCATCAGAATATATTGATTCATCTAATAACAATGAGTCATATTTGTTGTCTTTCGTTTGTAGTTTTTGCAGCTGCTTTTCCAGGGTTCTTAACTTTTGTCTCAGTGGTTTTTGATTTTGCCTGATTAAAGCGGTTTCTTGTCTTTGCTGTTTTTTACTATTATTTTGCGTCGATTGCTGTGAGTGTGAATCTACAGAGGATTCTTTTAATCTACTTTTTCTGGTTTCATTGGCCCAATGATAATAATCTTTTAAATCACCTTCAAATGGAGTTACTTTGCTGTCTGCTACTAAGATGAGTTTATCAGTAACTGTTGAAAGTAAATACCTGTCATGTGAGACCAAGATCATCGCACCTTCAAAACTCTGTAAAGCGACACCAATAGCATGACGCATTTTAATATCTAGGTGGTTAGTCGGTTCATCCAGTAGTAATAAATTGGGTCTTTGATAAACGATTAAGGCCAAAACCAGTCGGGCTTTTTCACCACCAGAAAAATAGGTTATGGCTTCTTTAGCCATATCATTGTTAAAAGCAAATCCACCTAAAAAATTTCGCGCCTGTTGTTCTGATATCTCAGGATTCAGCATTTTCAAATGTTCAATAGGACTGTGATCAAGATGTAGTTGTTCGATTTGGTGTTGAGCAAAATAACCCACTTTAAGCTCCTTGGCATAACTGATTTCACCAGAAAGTGCCTGCAACTCCTGAGCAATCAATTTTATCAGAGTAGATTTACCTGCACCATTAAAACCCAATAAGCCAATTTTATCGCCTTTCTGGATAAGTAACTCTATGTTATCCAAAATGATGGTGTCACCATAACCAGCAGTGGCATGATCAATTTTGACCAGTTGCTGTGGGATAAAGCCATCAATAATAAAGTTGAAATTAAAAGGTGAATCCAGTTGTGCAGCACTGACAAGTTCCATTCTATCCAAAGCCTTGATACGACTTTGCGCCTGTTTTGCCTTGGTTGCTTGATAGCGAAAGCGGTCAATATACTTTTGCATGTGCTTAACTTGGCGTTGCTGAGACACATACTGAGATTGTTGTTGGCTCAACTTTTCGGCACGTATCTTTTCAAACGAATCATAATTGCCACTGTATTGAGTGAGCTCACTGTTTTCAATATTAATGATCTGATTGCAGACAGAGTTTAAAAAATCCCTGTCATGCGAAATTAATAAAACTATGCCAGTGTATTTTTTTAGCCAGTCTTCCAGCCAGATAATGGCTTCTAAATCCAGGTGATTGGTGGGTTCATCCAATAACAATATATCAGATCTGCACATCAATGCCTGTGCCAGATTCAGGCGCATGCGCCAACCACCAGAAAATGAATTGACCGCGTTATGTTCCTGATTTACGGTAAAACCTAAACCGTTGAGCAGTTTGGAGGCTCTGGCAATGGCTGTATAACCATCGATATGTTGCATTTCATCATACAGATTGGCCAGCTTATGGGCGTCATTATCTGCTTCGGCCTGTGCAATAGCCGTTTCAATGTCGCGGTATTCCTGATCACCATTGATAACATAGTCAATGGCTTTTTCATTTGAGTTGGCGATTTCCTGCGCCACATGGGCAATAATCAATTTTTTTGAAACGAAAAAATCACCGGTATCCGCGTGTAATTCTCCCAATATGAGTTTGATTAAACTGGTTTTTCCTGTACCATTGGCACCGGTAATGCCGACCTTGATTTTTGGATTGATACTGAGATTAACATCGTTAAATAACTCTTTTTTGCCACGCCTCAGCGACGTATTGGTAAATTTTAACATAGGCTGTTTATGGCTCTAATCAGTAGTGTCTTGAGTTTTTCTGCTTTTTCAGACAAATACATGTTGGTGTTTTCATCCAGGTAGTTGATTTGTGATAACTCTATTTGGATGGCATGGATATTGTTTTGTGGTTGACCATAATTTCTGGTTATATATCCGCCTTTAAATCGACCATTAAAAACATAAGAATAATTGTTTTGCGCTTTTAAGACATTTTCAAACTTATCTGAAAATTCCTGACCACAGCTTTGACCGCTATTGGTGCCAATATTGATGTCAGGTAGTTGCCCATCAAAAAAACGGGAGACATGTGATTTAATGCTATGTGCATCTATCAAAACAGCAAAACCATGTTGTTGTTTAATGACCAGAAGTTTATCGGCGATAATTTGGTGGTAGGGCTGCCAATAATCAGTGATTCTGTGCTGGATATCTTCACTGCTGGGTTTATGTCGATAAATATCTTTATTATCAAAAGTCGTTGTTGGACAGAGTTCGGTAACTGGCTGTCCTGGATAGAGTGATGTGTTATCAGCTGGACGGTTCATATCGATGACATAACGCGAGATATTGGTTTTCAGTAAACTGATATCAAAATCTTTGGCGAAATTCATTAATTGCGCCACATAAAAATCCCTGTCAGGCGTTTTTAACGCATAGTCATGCATGCTTGCAGCAATATCTTCAGGAATTACCTTGCCATCATGCGGAATAGAAATGAGAATAGGTGAATTTCTGTGATGAAATAAATAGTCTTTAGCCACTTTTTTGTATGTGATATTTTATGAAAGTGCATGATAGCATGATTCAATAACTATAAATGAGGAAATAACGATTTTCGCTGATTTCTTTAACTAGTTGAAATCTACAGTAGAGACGCCCTAATAGGGCGTCTCTACAAAACAATGTCACCACAAAAAGTTATCCATCATTTGCTAAAATTTTTCAAATTCAACATAAGGTTCTTATCAGGAGGTTCTTATCAGGGACAGGCACTTTGTATGCATAAACTTTTGCTGGAGTTATGTCAAATAGCCAGGTTCTTGTTTTATGTGTGGAAATAAATTTGTTTGAAAATGAAGCTGTACGCTGTATAATTTATTTAGTGTCTGAATCATGATAAATAGTTGGTTTTGTCGCTTCCTATTATATCGAATGTTAAGTAGATGTTTTTTTATGGCTATTTTTGGTAAATTAATAGAATAATGTAGAGCGTGGGAGTGAGTAAAAAGACCAAGCATACTTGGTCTCTGCTGTATAAAAATAAAGAAAACACATGAAAAGATTAATAAAATTATTATATTTAAACTTGTTGTTAAGTGTCTCTATGTCATCTTGGGTGCATGCTAATTCGTGCCCACGGGTTTCGGGTCTGTGGTTTGATCCTACTTTAAGTGGCGAAGGTTACAATCTTTTGCAGATGGACAGTGGTTTTATTGTGACCTATTATGGGTATAGCCAAAACAATGAAAGGTTGTGGTTAATTAGTGACGTACATACTGAAGATATCGAAATTGATCAACCATTTAGCTTGACCTTGTCCGAGGGAATTGGAGGTAATTTTCAATCACCAGTTGCGCCCGTAAATTTAACAGATTGGGGTACAATTGATATTGTTTTTGATTCAGCCACTACGGGACAATTTACCTTAAATGGTCAAGATGGGCAAAAGCAAGCACAAGTTGTATTGTTAGCGGGTGTCCAAGGAGATCAATGTCATGTTGAAACATGCCAAATCCCGCTCGTTAGTCGACAACAAATTTCGTTTATTTCTCAAAGTGAAATTGGGATTTTTGATCCTAATCTGGCAGCAAATCCACATGACAACAGTGTTTGGATGAGCTATTCAGAAGTTACAGGCTCAACATTATGGCCTGAACAGAATTTTCATGTGGTTTCTACAAAATTAGCGGTCTCAAATAACCAAGGTGAAGAGTGGCTTGAGGTTGATGCATTAAATCCAGCTGTAGATGTGACAGTGCAGCTTACAGCTCCACTGAATGCGGGCACGTGGGTTAGTGAGGTTTCTTCCTTGGTTTATGATAAAGGTGCAAATGCACAAGAAAAGTGGAAACTCATTTGGCATCATTATCTACAGATTAATGGTGATAGAAGATTTGAACATGGCTGGTTTGGATTTAAATCAGCAGCAAGTCCGCAAGAGCTAGTAACAGCTGAAGAAATAAAACTTTTTTCAGGATTTGGCTATGACTCAGTTAATAACACCGCAAATGGCCTCACTCAAACACCCGTTGCAGGAACTCCAAAAATCATGTTAGCTCTGCTACATGATGATTTAGCTACTTGTATTATTGCAACGGAACCAGGTCTATATTCAACTGAGTCAGTACTTTATTTAAGCTTTACTTGTATCGAAGTTAATCCAACAAATAGCCGAATTGTATTGTTAAGTTGTGATCAACCCTGTGATGTGACACAACTTCAGAGTTGGCGGTATGTTAAAACGCTATTGAATAATAACGATGCCATTTCTTTGGGATTTGAAAAATTTTCTGCACCAGATGTATTCGAGTCAAACGGGGAGACATATTTATGGGTTACACCTGTTAATTCGTCACCATTTGATGAAGCTTATAATGGTTGTTTAGGTTATCGATTTTCTGATTTAACAACAGGCAGTCTAATCAGTGATGAACAGAATCTACCTCAGCAAGTATTGCAATTAAGTGGTTTAGAGAATACATTTTATGGTGCCTGTGCCTATCATCAAGCAGCAACAAAAGCAGGAGTCATAATCGGAGAAGTTTTTCCAGCTCAAACAGAAGTATTCCGCATGTTTAAGACCGAAACAATAAATTGTAATCACTTGAATAAGACAAAATAGACTATTAACGCTATGAAAAATTATTGATTATTTATTTTTCACCTGTTGTTATTTCGTCGATGGCAGATGTGCTTAATGAGTTGAGCACTTGTTGTACCTCACGGTAGAGACAAGGCATGCCTTGTCTCTACATGGTCAAAACTGTGTTTGATAAGCGGAGGCTATTGTATGTTATTTAACAGATCTTATTATAGGATTGATTTTTTAAAATTTTTGGTTAAACTGAATGCCTGTATTATTAATCTCAAAACATTTAACCCTAATGAAAAAACTCTTACAAACTGAATTTGGATTTGGTGATATAAAAGTATCTGAACTTAATGGTTATGGCAACATTAATTATATGATTACAACACTTGATGCTCGCTATGTATTTAAGACTTATCATCAAGATAAAGATGTGATGGCTCAATTGATCGCTGAAAATGAAGTGTTATCTTCTATTCAGGATGAAAATAAGTTTAAATATCCACGACTTACCCCCTTCCTAGATGGTTCTTTTATTAAAGTGCTCCGCGTCAATCACAAAGATGTTATTTGTAGAATGTTGACATATATAGAAGGGGAATTGTTGGTTAATGTGCCACATACAGAAGAATTGTTTACTTCTTTTGGTTACTTGTTAGCAGAGATGAACCTATTATTGCTAAATTTTAATAATGACACAATCAAAGCAAGGCAATCGGGGTGGTGCATACAGGGTCTCAATTTAAATATGAAACTTGTTGATGATATTGCCGATTTAAAAAACAGAAATGTGGTTAAATATTTCTTACAACAATGCCAAGAGCACGTTTTGCCAGTGCTGCCTGAGTTAAGACAATCCACCATACATAATGATGCCAATGATTGGAATATTTTGGTTAATGAGGGTGTTACTACTTCAGTTATTGATTTTGGCGATCTTGCCTATTCGGCACTTATCAATGAAGTCGCTGTTGCTATTGCTTATGCTTGTATTGATAAAGAAGACCCACTTAAATGGGCTGTTATCCTATTGAAATCTTATCATGAAAAATTGCCACTGATTAAAAAAGAGGTGGCTATTCTTTATTACCTTATTGCCGCACGCTGGGTTGTCAGCGTATGCAATTCAGCGCATGCGATAAAACTCAACCCAGAAAATCACTATTTACAGGTGAGTGAGAAACCAGCTTGGGCGATGTTATATAAATGGCTGACAATTAATCCTATAGCTGCTGAAAATCATTTTTATGCTGCTTTAGACATGCCCATTGAAACCCCTGTTTCTGTTGCTGAACTGACGCACAGAAGGCAGGCTTGTATGAGCCCGCTGGTTTCAACCAGTTATGACCAAGCCATTAATATGGATAGATCGGCATTTCAGTATATGTATGATGTTTATGGGAACACTTATTTGGATGCCTACAATAATATTCCACAAGTAGGCCATTCACATCCTAAGGTAGTCGAGGCTGGTCAAAGGCAAATGAGCCGCCTTAATACCAATACCCGATATTTATATGATATTTTACCGAAGTATGCTGAAAAATTATTATCCAAATTTCCTGATAATTTGAATAAAGTTTATTTTGTTAATTCTGGTAGTGCCGCCAGTGATTTGGCTATCAGATTGGTGCATGCACATACAAAACACAGAACAATAATGGTGATGGAACATGGTTATCACGGAAACACCTTATCCTCAATGGATATCAGTGATTATAAATTTAGCAATAAAAAAGGCACAGGCCTTAAAGATTTCATCATTAAGACGGCGATTCCGGACACTTATCGTGGACAATACACCAATAATGATGGCAGTGCAGGAAAACAGTATGCAAGTGATGCGATTAAGCAGATTGAAAATACAGATCAAACAGTTGCAGCTTTTATCAGTGAGCCAATTGTCGGTTGTGGTGGACAAGTACCACTGGCTAAAGGATATTTAAAAGAACTATACCCAGCAATCAGGTCACAAGGAGGTTTGTGCATCAGTGATGAAGTGCAAACAGGTTTTGGGCGCATGGGTGATTGGTTTTGGGGTTATGAGGCGCAGGATGTGGTGCCCGATATTGTTATCTTGGGCAAGCCAATGGCCAATGGTCATCCTATGGGTGCTGTGGTTACACGCACTGAAGTTGCCGAGTCTTTTGGTAAAGGTGTGGAATTTTTTAGTTCATTTGGTGGTAACCCTGTTTCTTGTGCGATTGCCTTATCAGTGTTAGAGGTGATTGAAGATGAGCAGTTGCAACACAATGCCAAAGTGGTGGGTGATTATTATTTATGGTTATTAAAACAATTGGCAGATAAATATCCATGCATAGGCGATGTGCGAGGTTCGGGCTTATTTATTGGTGTTGAAATTACCCAGGATGACAGTGATGAAGCAAATACTGTGCTGGCTCATTTAATAAAAAATAAAATGCGAGAAAATTATATTCTTATTAGTACTGATGGTCCTTATGATAATGTTTTAAAAACAAAGCCAGCTTTATGTTTTACCAAGCTTAATGCACAAACAGTGGTAAAAAATATAGCAAAGATTCTGGATAGCTACTATCAACAAAAAAAATAGAGTTGTAAAAAAGTGTTTTCAATAATTTTACCTGAAGCAAATTCTATGCCTGTCACTAAACGAATATTTTATCTTCTTTTATCTTGTTAATATAGATTTTTGTATAATTTGTTAATTGCCAGTTATTAGGTTGTAATCTAGGCATCAATCTGATAAGTTTCAAATTGTTTTTTTTCGCTATATTATTATGAAGAGATTTCTTTTGTCAATTATAATTTTTATTCCACAATTATTGCTGGCGCAGTCTGATATTACCTTTATCAATGGATTTGAAAAACAGGTCATCTTTAATGATACTGGAGTAACATGGGCTGGTCACAGTTCTCAAGCAAATAATACTATATGTGAAAGCGATATGTCACTACCCCAAGATTGTGACCATGGTCGTGATTCATCTGGAATGACAAATATCAATGAAGATGGTGCAGCTGGTTTCAGTTTTACTAAATTAGATACATTTGGAAATCCATTATCTAACAATGCAGAGCTTTGGTCATGTGTAAAAGATAATATTACTGGATTAACTTGGGAGATTAAAACGACTTCTGAAGGTGTTCACAATAAAGACAACAAATATCAATGGGGAGGAATAACTTCTATAGGAATCAATCACCCTGATAGAATTGGTGATTATTTTGAACCAAGCTGGAATAAGTTAATAAATATTTCAAACAACTCTGTATTTTGCGGAAAAAATAATTGGAGAGCGCCGACAATTGACGAGCTCTCTGGTCTTGGTAACTATAGTACTTTCCTACCAGCAATTGATACAAACTTTTTCCCATACACTCTTAATGAAGTTCGTTCAACATTTTGGAGCGCTTCTCCAACAGCCCTTTTTGATAATAGTGCCTGGGTTGTTTATTTTAGAGAAGCTAGGATTAAAATAGTGGCAAGGGATTCTTTACAAAGAATTCGATTGGTATCTGATAAACAATAACATAGGAATAAAACCATGAGGAAACTAGCAATATTTTTATTGGTTGTAATGACTAACTATAGTCAAGGTCAGTCAATATGCAGAGAGTATATACCTAACAATTGGGATGACTCTAGGTATAGAATTGAAAACATTGGAGGAGACTCAATAGTAACTGATATTCAATCAGGTTTAATCTGGCAGCAATGTACATATGGTTTATTAGGAGAGGAATGTAGTCAAGGCATAGTTGAAAATTTGACTTGGCAAGGTGCCTTAGAATCAGCAGAACTAATAAATAGTTCTACTGGCTTTGCAGGTTATACTGATTGGAGGGTTCCCAATCTAAAAGAGTTGAATACGATACAGGCATTAAACTGTTACTCACCAAGTATTAATAACACTATCTTCCCGAATACAATATATGTAAATGGTATACGATATTGGACTTCTACACCTGCTTTTATTTCTAACACTTCATGGGTTGTTAGTTTCTTTAGTGGTGAGTCGGATACATGGGGACGTATAAGTGATACATATGTTGTTCGTTTAGTAAGAGGGAAATAATACAGGGACAGTCACCTTAGGTACATCATATCTTACTATTGTGCCTATATAGGATTGACAAATTTGAATGGGGGATTATTAATATAGAGGTATATTCTTAACTCAAATCAGTGGCAATGTAGCCCCCATTGATTCTTATTTATTCGTATTATCCCTGATACTTGTATCTCACCCAATTCTATGTGGGTTGACATGAAAAATATTTTCAGAAGATTCTTCCTTATTAAATCCACACAAAAGAGTAACTATTAAGTCGTATTTAATAGATAAAATAATTCAATGTCTATCTCTATCCCATTTAACCATAGTTTTAAAATGCACCTCTATTTGTAATACAATAATTTATTTAAAAATTCTGATTAAATCTGAACTGGCTTAACTCCTTATTTAATTTTCTCTGATACATAGGGATGCCAACCCAGGTGTATAAAACCAGAATCAGCCAGCCATAGGAGAAAACATTCGACAGGATTTTGTAATCAAAATCAAACAATAATTGTGACATTAAATTGAAAATCAAAAACAGTGAAATAAGCACCATACTGGCTTTGGTGTTGGACATTGTTGCCAGTTTCGAATTAAATCGCCACCACATGCCAAGAAATAAATTTTGTCTGACTTTTATATCGCAAAATAATGCCAGTGCTTCACTGGAATCAGGGTTTTGTAAGATTGCAAATTTTGCCAGTCGTAAGGCTTCCTTTACATCACCTGACTGTAGCTTGAGTTGCCCCATGAGTAAATTACAACTTAAGTTTTGCGGATCTTTGGCCATCACTTCTTCGGCATAGGCATTGGCTTTGTTGAAATCACCTGTACGTAGGTAGTATTCTCCATAAGCCAGGCTGACAGCCAGTTCATCAGGATCAATTTGGGCAGCATTATCAATACATTGCAGAGCCTTGTTATTTTGATTTAACAGTAGATAAATATCAGATTTTAATAGGATGGAATCCACGTATTCTGGATCCAGTCGCAGTGATTCATCACAGTCTTGTAGCGCCTGACTCAATTTGTTTTTCAACATATTGATGTGTGCCAGGGTATTATATAGAAAAGGAATTTCGGCGTTATTTTTTAGAGCCAGCTGTACTTCGTATTCAGCGGCATAAATACGCTTTTTACTCAGTAAACAACAGGATAACAGACCATGATAATGGGCATCATTGGGCTCATTAGCCAGTAGACCTTTGATGGTTTCTATGGCTTGGTCAATTTGACCTCTTTGAAAATAGGCTAATGCCCTATCGTAATTGTAGTCCTGCTGCATTATTGTTCTCCTTTAACGTATTGGTAGATTTGATAGGGGGCACCCTGGGTAAAGACCACCAGATAGAGAAAAAGAAAAAATACCGCATTCATGATAATGACCACATAGCTCACTATCGAAAAATTAAAGGTAATACCTGTATTAAGCATATAGGAAGTGCCCAATAGCAGTGTTGCCAAAAGGGCGAAACCGACTATTGAGAAAATGATTTCTTTTTTGATGGTTGGGCTGCCAAGTATCACTCCGTTGAAAATGAGCCAGACAAAAGGTAACCACCACCTGCCATAAAAAGGCAGGCTAACAAACATGGGGATAATCATCGCCGCAAACAGCACGATGATTGGGTTGACGATCATGTTTTCTAAAAATCGGACTCTGGGTTCATCTATGATGATATATTCGTTATTATTTGCCATGTTTTTGGATAAATTTTAAGACGTCGTTATAGCGGCCACCATCGTTGGCATAGCGGGCGTAGTTTCTCGCTGTGGTTAGCCATTCTATGGTGGTTGAGTTGGACATATTTAGTGCCTGTTTAAAGTGACTGCTGTTAATCAGGACATCAACTCCTGTTTCTATGGTTTCGTCAATGGCTTCATCGGCAACCATTTCTACCAGATTAAATAAGTCAGCACCAGAATATCCTTTGCATTTGGCAGCCAATGCGGCATAGTTGATATTATCTTCTGCTGGGCGGTCTTGCATGTGGTGTTCTATGATGCCCTGTCTGGCCTGTTTATCAGGTGGCGGCACAAAGAACATTCTATCAAAGCGACCGGGTCGTAAAAATGCTGAATCTATAGACCAAGGCACATTGGTGGAGGCCAGTACCAGTATACCAGCATTGTTTTGTGAAAAGCCATCAAGCTCGGTTAAAAACTGGCTGACAATATTGTTGAAAGAGGAGTTACGATTGCTTTCTCTTTTGCCTGCCATGGCTTCAAACTCATCAAAAAATAACACACAGGGTGTTTCGGCTCGGGCTTTTTCAAAGATGGCATGTAGTTTTTGCTCGGATTCACCAATATACATATCTAGTATGTCCGAAATTTCTACATTGTAAAAGGCTGCATTACATTCACCCGCTGTCGCTCTGGCCAATAAAGTTTTGCCACAGCCTGGTGGCCCATAGAGTAGAACACCGCCACCCACTTTTTTCTTAAAGCGCTGAAACAGTGACGGTTTTTGAAAAGGCATGATTATTTTTTTACTGATTTGTTTTTTGATTTCATTTAAGCCCACTACATCAGAAAAATCGGTAACTTTTTGCTGGTATTTAGATAGATCGGTTATTTCGGCCACATCTATTTTTTCTACAACTTTTAGTTTAGTTTTTTTGCCTGTTATTTCGGTAGCTGAATCAATTGACTCAAGTTGCAGAAATTGTTCTATTTCGCTACTCATTAAAGATGGATTATCTTTTATGGCATCCTGGTATATTTTTTGTGCTTCATTTTGTTTGCCTGTCTGGCTCAAGCTTTTGATATAAAGTACAAGGTGTGAGGGTTTATGGGGAGTTAATAGTAACAGTATTTGTATAAATTTATTTCTTTGATAAAGTGTATTGGCAACAATCAGTAAATCTTGGTCAGAGAGTATGTCGGTTAATTTCCTGCTAAATTCATCCAGTTTTTCATCATTATTATTTTCAATTAATACTTCGCATATGATTGTTGCCAGCTGATTTGTCGGTGCTGCCATAAAGGCAGTTTTGAGTTGGTCTAAGGTGTTTTGATCCATTTTCTAGTTCTACTTTATTGATTGATTATTTTTGTCAATTATTCGGTTGTCATTATAACCATGTTTGCTTGCAATTGTGGTATTAATTGGGATGATAATATCGTCATGTGGAACAGAAATTAAAATAATAGTCTTTAGCCACTTTTTTGTGATATTTTATGAAGCGGCATAATAGCTTGATTCAATAATGATGAATTATGTATGGGGAAATAATATTTTTGGGCTATTAACCCAAATTCTACGGTAGAAACGCCCTATAGAGCGTCTTTACAAAACATTCGCATCTAAAAGCATGTTATTAATCCCTTTTTATTTTTTTCAAATCTTCAGTTGAATTATTATAATATTTTTCAAATTCAATATAGGAGGGGAACTCTTTATGTAGTTGTTTAAACAGCCCTTGTGCTTCTCTCATATAATTAATAGCTAATTGTGAGTTATTTTGAGCATTCTTTATAAAACTGCAAAGCTATAACTTTGCGTGTCTAAATTGAGCAGCTGTGTTAGCTTATTTTTAAACAGTAAAGCTGTTTGAGCAGAGATATCTTCAACGAATACTAATAACCATGGTGAAACACAATGGTTTTAAAAGCACATAAATTAAAGCGAGTTTTTTACTGATTAAAAGTAAGCTAATACAGCTGCGCTAAATAGTTACATTTTTTGTATCTATTCAGTGGGATTAAGCGGGTAGATGTAAGTTAAGGAATAATCAAATCTCCAACCAGTATTTTATTTGTTGAACCAGTAAAGGAAGATAAATTTAATTTTTGATTATTCATGCGTTTATAGGCAAGGTAGGCAAATAAAATCGCTTCTATCCAGTCGCCATCATAGTCATGTTTGTCAGCAGTTGTGGTATTAATTGCACTGTATTGCTGGATGAGGTTTTTTAGAAAGCCGTTGTTAGCGCCGCCACCCATTAAAATAATATTGTCTATTTCATGTGGTTCTTTTTTAATGGCCTCGGCAATAGATGATGCAACCAAATGACATAATGTGCATTGTATATCTATGGCTGATGTGACTTTAAATTGTTTGATGAAATGATCATACCATTTATAGTTGAAATATTCCCTGCCAGTACTTTTTGGAGCTGATTTTTGGAAATAATCATCATTGAGCATTTGTTTAAGTAAAGTTGAATTGAGTGTGCCTTGTTGTGCCCATGCACCATCCTTATCAAAGGGCTGTTGTTTATGTATGTTTATCCACTCATCCATCAAGCAGTTTGCCGGTCCAGTATCGTAGCCAATGGGTTGTGTATAATCTTTTCCAATAAAGCTGATGTTGGCGATACCGCCTAGGTTGATGACGGCGGTATTTTTGTTTTTTTCGGTAAATAACTGC
>JAESTH010000119.1 GCA_016763695.1 Alcanivoracaceae bacterium | reverse complement strand
CTGGCAGCAAAGAAAAGAGTGACCTATCAATTACAGTCGGGTGAGTTAGTTGGGCAATTGGCATTAATGGGTAATCCAATCAGGCAACATACAGCTGAGGCAACTGTCAGGGTTGAACTGATGAAAATTAACTTGCAACAGTTTTTAACCATGGTGCGATCAAATACTGATCAGATTAAAGTTTTACAAAACGATCTGTCACAATTGATGAAGAAGTCAAACTCAATGGGCTCAGTTGTTGAGTCCGCCCGAACCATTAAATTTTTATTGGATCAGGGGTTAGGTGAAGCCACAAATGCACTTATCATAGATGAGAACCTATGTATCAGCTGTGACAATTGTGAAAAAGCCTGCGCCGAAACACATGCTGGAATTTCTCGACTTGATAGAGAAACGGGTATGTCGTTTGCGGGATTACATGTGCCCATATCATGCCGGCATTGTGAGCAACCCCATTGTATGAAGGATGTCCCACCGATGCCATACATCGTGCGGAAAGTGGTGAAGTTTTTATTGATGAAACCTGTATTGGTTGTGGTAACTGTGAGACCAATTGCCCCTATGATGTGATTAAAATGAGTTATGATATGCCCAAAAAACCAGGTATATTTTCCTGGATGTTTTTAGGTTTAGGCACAGGCCCTGGTCAAGCGAATAAAGTAGTCATTGATAAAAAGGCCAAAGATAAAGGCAAAAAAGCGGTTAAATGTGATGCCTGCATGGATCAGAAAGGCGGTCCAGCTTGTGTCAGATCCTGCCCTACAGGAGCAGCAATCAGGATAAACCCCAGTGACTTTGTTGATTTGGTAGAAGGGCGTTGAGATGCATCAGAACCTATTAAAATACCAAAAATACAGATACTTAAAATTTACCCTGTTATTATTAATAGGGAGTGTTATTTTATACCTGTCGCAGGGACAGGCACAGCCAGCAAATGGCGGCACTGTACAAGGCTATGTTTTGGGGACAGTCGCTGCTTTTTTAGTATTATTGCTCACTTATTTGGGCATTCGCAAACGCTTATATTCATCCAGTACAGGTACTGTCGAAGGCTGGACGTCTGCACATGTGTTTCTAGGTAGTGCCCTCTTATTAATTGCGACATTACATGCGGCTTTTCAAGTGGGGTGGAATGTGCATACCCTGGCTTATGCATTAATGCTGATGGTGATTTTTTCTGGTTTTTTTGGGCTTTTTGCCTACCTGCACTATCCTCGAATTTTATCTCAGAATAATGCCGGTGCTAACCAGGATGTCTGGTTACAAGAATTACATGAAATTGACAGTAAAATTAAAGATTTATCAAGCTCTTGCCGAGGTAATATTCGTTTACTGTTATTGAGTGCTTTAGAGCATACAGTTTTAGGTGATAGCCTGTTTTCACAACTATTAGGTCATGATAACTCCACCGTTAAATTACAAAGTGACACTAAGAAATTAGTGGCAAATACCAATCAACAGCAAGTGATAGATATTGTGGCAGAGAATATGCCCAGTAGTATCAATCAGGCAGAAGCCAGTGCCCTAAATAAAATATTGAGCCTGTTTTCACGCCGGCAAATATTATTGAAAAAGATACGTAGAAACTTACAAATCAAGGCTTACTTGAAAGCCTGGTTGGTTTTTCATATTCCTCTAAGCATCGCATTAATAGCGGCATTAATTGTGCATATTTTGGTTGTTTTTATTTATTGGTAAAATTAAATGGTAATACTAAAGGGTCACTAATTTATTATGTTTTTTTTGGTAAGAAAATCAGTTTTAGGAAGCCGGGATGAGTTGCAGGATCTGGATTTTGATGTAGACGAACTCATTATTGGCTCTGGGCATGATAGCACCGTTATTCTTGATGGATTGATGGCGGGTGCTTTATCAATTAAAGCATTAAGTGACAGTCATGCCAGCTTCAACTGTACGCAGGACCTGCAACTTATTATGGATAATAGTGAAAATACTTCAGGCACCCTGAATAAAGGCGAAATCTATCAACTGGGTATTTATGATATTGAAGTGATTAATGCACCTGCTGGCTTTGATTTTGCCATTAATATTATTCAATCGAATAGAAAGTCACATGTTAAGAAAAGTACCATCAAGCTAAAAAGTAGAAAAAGCCGACTCAACCTGCGCATTATTTCCTACCTGGCCTTTATCAGTATTATTTTATTATTTCTATTGATACCAATTTATGTTCCCCGAGATTCTGCTTTAAATAAAATTTTTATTCTTAGTGATAAATCCTGGTCATCAGGGCCATTAGCGATGGCACATAGAATTCCTGAAATTAGTAACGATTGTCAGGTGTGTCATGTTAAACCTTTTGAAAAAGTTCAGGATCAACAGTGTTTAAATTGTCACAGAGATTTAGGCAACCATGTGGCAGAAAATCACCCTGCGGTTGCTGAGTTGCAACAGTTTTTATGTCAAAACTGTCATAAAGAACACAATGAACCACCAAGAATAACCAGGTCAGATGACGCTTTATGTATTAATTGTCATAGAGAAATTGAAAAATTTGAGAAAAACAACTTAACTGCGGGACAGACTGTTGAATCAGTCAAAGGTTTTAATGCTGATAATCATCCTTTTTTTAGATTGAGTCTACTGACACCCTATGCAAAGGATGGAACTTATGAATGGCTGAACAATCGCCCCAAATTTGATATCAATAATCCTTCACAGGAAAACTCTCACCTAAAATTCTCACATATGGTTCATCTTGATGTTGAAATGGTTCAGGACGAGAGTACCGGGGAACGTCTGCTTTGTGATGACTGTCATCAATTAAAAAGTGATAAAGAGCACTATCAACCAATAAGCATGGATAAAGATTGTAGAAGTTGTCACCAATTAACTTTTGACGTCTTCAATCCAGATGTGGAATTACCACATGGAGATTTAAGAGCAGCAACAATCATGTTGCAAGCACACTATATACGTGAATTTACTGACCCACAACTGCGTCAAAAAAGAGCCAGAAAAAAGATCAGAAGAATCCCAGGCAAAAACAACAGTCTGGCCAGCTGTGTAGGCAGCGGTTTAGACTGTGGTCGTGCAGAAGCTTTAAAAGAAGCAGAGTTTCAGTTTAACAACAGTGGCTGCATCACCTGTCATGAAGTCACTGAAAATGATACGCCTGAATTACTCAATAAATGGTTTGTTAAACCCATAAGAATCAATGATGACTGGTATAGCAAGGCACATTTTGACCACAGCAGCCATTTTAGCGTCAAAGGGCAGGATAAAGAAGAAATATGTTTAAGCTGTCACGAGGTTCAACAATCTGAGCACTCCAGTGACATTGCCATGCCACAAAGAAATAAATGTTTAGAGTGTCATCAACAAGGTGAAGACAACACAGTTGAGTTGTCGTGTATAAGATGTCATGTGTTCCATTTTACTAAAAATGGAGTGGATTAAAAGAGGGAGAAAAAAATGATGAAGTTTATAAAAGCAATTGTTTACCTATTAACAGCAATGGGCCTATTATTATTGAATGGTTCAATAGCTAATGCTCAGCCTGATGGGATGAATTACTGGCCTGAGGACATGGGGCCATTTCCCAATGTGAATCAGCAGCCAATTATCGTTAATGAACCCATAGACTTGGGTAATTGGGGGCCTATAGGGCTAGATTCGCCAATAGCACAGAATCCGACAAATAATGCTCCGCCAGGCAATCATTTGACAACAGATGATGTCAAGCAAGTATTGGCTCAGGGCATATCTCAGGCATCATCAATGGGGCAATTAGCAACATTGGCTGTGGTTGATAGAGTTGGTAATGTGCTGGCTGTTTATCGAATGGATGGGGTAGATGAACAAGTAACAATCAGTTCAACATTTCCTGCCACTGTAGAAGCTGGCTTGGATAATATTGTGTTACCGACAAATACGGATGGAGATGCATTGGCTGTTATAGCTAAAGCCATTACTGGTGCTTATTTGTCCAGCTCTGGCAATGCTTTTAGCACACGCACTGCCAGTCAGATTATTCAGGAGCATTTTAATCCTGGAGAAGACAATCAGCCCTCAGGGCCTTTGTTTGGGGTGCAATTCAGTCAGTTGCCCTGTTCAGATTTTTCATTGCGCTTTGATCCTGCAAAATCAATAGGCCCACAAAGATCACCATTGGGTTTATCTGCTGATTCTGGTGGTTTTCCATTGTATAAAAATGGTGAAGTGGTTGGTGGCATAGGTGCCATTTCTGATAATCATTATGGTGTGGATAAAAATATCATTGATTTTGATGTGGATAATGATGAACTGATAGCATTGGCTGCAACATTGGGTTTTGAGCCTGATGATGATATCAAGGCTAATCGTATTACCCTTGATGGCAAAACTTTACGCTTTAGTGATGTCAATCCAACAGATTTATCAGTAGCAATACAAACAGCACAGGATTTTGATGCATTGCCAGCAGCGGTAGGAACATTAATTGCTGTCAACGCTTATAGTGCCGGAAGTATTATAAGAGGCACAGTATTTGCTCATGCTGAATCTGGCATCAGAGCAGATAGTCAGGATTATACAGGCTTGGATGCCTTTGTGTTTGTAGATGAAAATGATGTTGAACGATTCAGACCACAGGCAGGTAACGATGCTGCTTTCATAAATGGCGTTGCGGTACTCAGTCAAAATGAAGTGCAGGAAATTTTAAAATCCGCCCTGGATATTGCCAATCGAGCACGAGCACAAATTCGCCGACCATTGGGCTCACAAGCCCGAGTGACCATAGCTGTGGTTGATTCACAGGGTAACACTCTGGGGATAGCACGCACCCGTGATGCTCCTGTGTTTGGCTCTGATGTGTCATTACAAAAAGCACGAACGGCAGCCTTTTTCTCCAATCAGGATGCTGCTACGTTTCTCAACAGTATCACCACACCAACCAATTATTTGGCTACAGATTTGAGTGTTAAGGAAACGGTGGCTATCCCAAACTATGTCAGCGATATTAAAAACTTTATGGGCAATAATGCCCTGAGTGATGGTACGGCTTTTTCTGATAGAGCTGGTGGTAATTTATCCCGACCATTCTATGCAGATGGAATTGAGAATAACCCAAATGGGCCATTAAGCAAGTCATTTCGAAATAATAAATGGAGCGTTTTTTCCACGGGTTTACAACTGGACCTGGTTATGAACAAGGTGATACAACATGTGTTATTTGCCGCCGCAGGAATCGCGACAGATAGTAATAATATCTGTACAGAAACAGCTTCAGGGCGGCTGGCAAATGGTATACAAATATTCCCAGGCAGTGTGCCAACATACCGTGCTGGTCAGTTGATCGGTGGAATTGGTGTTTCTGGAGACGGTGTTGATCAGGATGATATGATTGCTTTTCTGGGTTTGCATAACGCCGCTATTAACTTATCAGCAACAATCAACAATGCTCCCACAAATATTCGTGCAGATAACTTAACGCCACAGGGTGTAAGGTTACGTTATATTCAGTGTCCTCAATCACCGTTTATAGACAGTACTTCGCAAAACGTTTGCCGTAATAAATAGGAGAATGATAATGAAAGTTAACATTTCATGGACACTTATAATTATACTCACTATTTTTGTTACTACTTCATCCTTGGTAACAACAACTGCTCTTGCACAGGGTAATACCTCCAAGGCAAATGAAGAAAACTGTAAAGATAAGCAGTCACAAAAATCTAGCAGAAAAAAACGCCGACGACCAGGTGCGGCCAATCGGGATTGCAATACTAAGCAAGTACAGGTCAACCCAGAAACAGGAGAGGCGAGTGTCGTTGTAGTAAAAGAACAGAAAAAGCCCAGAAACTACTTGCCACAAACTTTTTCAGCTGTACCCAGACCCAGTTCTGCTCAATTTAAAGAAATGATTCCCATTCCCGATAGATGGCGAATAGTGGATGCGTTAGGTTATAAAGATAGGTGGTATGATCCTTATAACCGCAATGTGCTCAAAGCCGATAAACCAGTGTATGGTGAAGACTGGTTTTTCAACTTGGGCATTATTTCTGATACCGTTTATGAAGATAGAGAAGTAGCAACACCAGTGGGTTTGCAAAGCAGCAATAACCCTGGAGATCTAGATGTGTTTGGTAACTATCAACAAAGTTTACTGAACGAAAATCTGGCCATCGAATTTGTTTATTATAAAGGTGATACCACTTTTAAACCACCAGAATATGAGTTCCGATTTATTCCTGTTTTTAATTATAATCGTACCCGAATCAAGGAGATACTGGGACTGAATGTTGATCCGGAACGAGGCCAGAGGAGAACCGACAACCATGTGGGTATTCAGGCTCTGTTTGTAGATAAACATTTACGCGATGTTTCCGCCAATTATGATTTTGATAGTATTCGGTTTGGTATTCAGCCTTTTTCCAGTGACTTTCGAGGGTTTTTATTTCAGGACTCACCTTTTGGTGTCAGATTGTTTGGAACCAGAGACAACAACAAATACCAATATAATCTGGCATTATTTCGGCGCATGGAAAAAGACACAAATAGTGGCCTAAATGATGCAGGAGTCTCTTTACGTGATGATGACCTGTTTATTGCCAATATTTATTTACAGGATAAACCTGCTTTAGGATTCTTTTCACAATTTACTATTATTCATAATCGCAACCGTGAAAATGATATGTTTTTTGATAACAATGGTTTTTTGGCCAGGCCAGCCTCATTTGGCACAGAACGACCACGTGAATACGATGTCACCTATCTGGGTTACAATGGCGATGGTCATTTTGGCCGATTGAATCTGACCACCTCAGCCTATTACGCCTATGGTGATGAATCTCATGGTGTATTTACTGAGGAAAAATCAGACATCAGGGCCTACTTTTTGGCAGCAGAAGCTTCCATTGATTTTGACTGGATTCGCTTGAGTGCTTCATTGCTGTATGGCAGTGGTGATGATGATCCCTTTGATAACAGATCTGAAGGATTTGATGCCATCTTTGAAAATCCGCAATTTGCTGGTGCGGATACCAGTTACTGGATTCGTCAGGCTAATCCACTTATCGGTGGTGGCAAAGTAGCATTGTCTGCACGCAATGGCATCTTAAATTCATTGCGCTCATCTAAAGAACATGGACAATCAAATTTCACCAATCCAGGCATTGCTTTACTGGGCGTTGGTATGGATATGGAGTTATTGCCTGAGTTGAGCTTTTCTGTGAATGCCAATTACCTACAATTTAATAACACCGAAGTTTTACAAGTAGCCCGACAACAGGCAAATATTGATAAAGACATCGGTCTGGACTTATCTGCTGCGGCCATCTGGCGACCAATAAATTCGCAAAATGTGGTGTTACGACTGTCCTATGCACGTCTGTTTGCTGGCGATGGATTTGAGCAGCTATTTGGTAAGGGTGATCCCGATTCATTATTATTAAATATAATTCTAACATATTAAGGAGAAAGATATGAAAATGAGAAAAAAACTGCAAGTTGTTGGGATTTTATTAGTAGCTAACATGGCAATGGCATCAGATGAAAGTCACAAAGTTGAGCGGGATTATCCAAACTATCCCGCAGCACCAAAGACCCAGAGTAAAAGCCAAATGCAGGCAAAAAGTGCTGGTTGTCTCAGCTGTCACATCAATACAGATGAAAAAACCATGCACGAAACACCCGCAATCAAACTGGGTTGTACTGATTGTCATGGAGGCAATGCCGATATCCATGTTGCTGCAAATGTGAGCAAGGGGGATGATGACTATCTTCAGACCTTGGAAAAAGCCCATGTTTTACCTTTATTTCCCGATAAGTGGCACTTTCCATCCAGTGCTAATCCAGAGCGAAGTTATACCTTGTTGAACGAGGAAAGCCCTGAGTTTGTCCGTTTTGTCAATCCATCAGACTACCGTATAGCCAGAGAAGCCTGTGGTGCTTGTCACTTGGCGACTATACAGGCAGCAGAGAGCTCGCTGATGGCAACTTCTGCCATGTTATGGGGTGGAGCGGCTTATAATAATGGCATATTGCCTTATAAACGGTATTTACTTGGTGAGGCCTACACCCGAGATGGTGAAGGTGCACAGTTACTTGCTCCCATTGAACCAACTGCGGAAATGATACAAAAAAGTATCTTGCCAGTACTGTATCCATTACCAGCATGGGAAACAGTTAAGCCTGGTGATGTTTTTAGGGTGTTTGAAGGTGGAGGGCGTAATATCAGTAATTTGTTTCCTGAAGTGGGTTTACCCAATGCCCTTGGACAGTTACAAAGAATAGAAAAACCAGGCAAGCCTGATTTAAAACAATCGAATCGCGGCCCTGGCACTGGTGGACGTGTGGCCATTCCTGTACTCAATATCACCAAAACCAGATTGAATGACCCCCATACCTGGTTTATGGGCACCAATGACCAGCCTGGTGATTATCGCAGTTCAGGCTGTGCCAGTTGCCATGTGGTTTATGCCAATGACAGAGACCCGCGTCATTCTGGAAAATACAGTCAGTTTGGACACACAGGCCAGACAATCAGCAAAGATGAGACCATCAGTAAAGATGAAAGAGGTCATCCACTACGACATAAATTCACCCGTGCCATTCCAACCAGTCAATGCATGAGCTGTCACATGCACCAACCCAATATGTTTATGAATACTTATTTGGGATATACCATGTGGGATTATGAATCAGATGCCCCCTTTATGTGGCCTGATAAACAGGTTTATCCAACACAGGAAGAAAAAAGAGCGGTACTGGATAGAAATCCAGAAGGGGCATCACCCCGAGGCAAATGGAAAGACTTGGACTTTGTTTTGGCCGTTTCAAAACTCAATCCACAATTGCAGGATACGCAATTTGCTGATTATCATGGTCACGGCTGGAATTTTAGAGCCGTATTCAAACGGGACAGAGATGGTACTTTATTAGATAAAGATGGAGCTGAGGTCAGTGATAAAGATCCTGATAAATTTAAAAAGGCTGTGCACCTATCCTCAATTCACGTGGATGTAGGCATGCATTGTGTTGATTGTCATTATGGGCAGGACTCACACGGCAATGGACACTTATATGGAGAAGTAGCCGCAGCTGTTGAAATTTCCTGTGTTGATTGTCATGGCACGCCAGATGCCTATCCCAATTTACATACATCGGGCCCAGCAGCATTAGAAGGCGGTACGGATTTATCGGCTATTCGCAATCCCGATGGTAAAAAACGTTTTGAATGGATCGGTGATGATCTGATACAGCGCTCAGTAATGGATACAGATTTAGAGTGGAAAGTCAGCCTCATTAAAGATGCAGTGGATCCGACCAATGTACATTACAACCCTAAAGCTGCCAAAGCCAAAACCATGAGCAAAAACACCAGTAGTCAAGACTGGGGTGCAGACGTTGCCAAGGACGATTGGGCGCATTCCTATGATAATATGGAGTGTTATGCCTGTCACACCTCATGGACCACCAGCTGTGGTGGTTGTCATTTACCAATAGAAGCCAATGCCAAGACTGACAGACACCATTACGAAGGAGGTTCATCACGAAATTTTGCGACCTATAACCCTCAGGTAGCACGTGATCAAATGTTTCTGATAGGCAAAAGGGAAACGGCTAAAGGTGGTAAATTTGCCCCCGTTCGTTCTACTTCAGCACTGGTTTTATCATCGACTAATGCCAATAGAGAGAAAATTTATATGCAGCAGCCCCCTGTTGCTGCCAGTGGTTATAGTTCGCAGGCATTCAATCCACACTTTCCACATACCACCAGAAAAACAGAAACAAAAACCTGCAATGATTGTCACTTATCAATTAAAAATGACAACAATGCCATCATGGCACAACTACTTATGTATGGCACCAGGTTTGTTGATTTTATTGGGCATTATGCCTGGTTGGGAGGCGCAGGTCATATCACAGGTGTGGAAGTGACGGAGTGGCAAGAGCCGCAAGCAGTCATAGGCAGCTATTTACAGAAATATGCCTACCCAGACTATTTTCAAGATCATCAAGATAAAGGGCAGGCATTGCAAGAAGGCTATTCGCATAAAACAGGCGCTGTTAATTGTTTACAGTTACGTGGAGAATACTTATATGTGGCAGAAGGTAAAAAAGGTGTACAGGTTTACGATGTGGCATCAATTGCCAATAAAGGCTTTTCACAACGCATAATCACAGCTCCGGTTAGTCCATTGGGTCATGATGCCCATATTAAAACCCGTAATGCCACCTGTATAGTTTTGCCAACCAATCAACCGATACACCCTGATAGAAATAAAGGTGAATTGATGCGTGTAACCAATCAGGAGCAGCCATTCCATCCTATTTATAATTACGCTTTAGTCACCGATTCGCAAGAAGGGTTGATTCTTTTTGATACCAATACCTTTTCTGATGGTGATCCCTTAAATAATAATATAAGCAGAGCCCTTAGCTGGAATGATAACAAGGTGTTAAATGGTGCCAAACACATGGTGTTGGGTGGTTACTATGCTTATGTGGTCACGGATGATAGTTTGGTGGTATTGAATTTGGATATCCCCACCAAACCAGTACATGTCAAAACCATAATGTTGAATAATCCGCAAGCGGTACAATTACAGTTTAGATATGTGTTTGTGACGGATGCTGATGGCCTAAAAACTATTGATATTACCAACCCAGAATCTCCAGTACTGGTGGCCGATAATACCATTAAGCTGAATACAGCCAGAAAACTACACTTGGCCAGAACTTATGCCTATGTTGCTAATGGCAAAGATGGTATCGCCATTGTTGATATAAAAAACCCAGCAAAAATGCAGTGGTTGCAAAATTATAATGCTGATGGAAAAATAGTTGATGCTCATGATGTTACCGTAGCGACCACCAATGCCTCATTATTTGCCTATATTGCAGATGGTGCGGGTGGTTTGAAAATTGTACAGTTAACATCCCCCAGTTTGCAGCCAAAATTTTATGGCTTTAGCCCTAGACCTAATCCTCTGTTAATTGCCAGCTATGCAAGCAAATCACCTGCGTTTGCATTATCCCGAGGTTTAGAACGTGATCGGGGAGTTGATGAAACAGGAGGGCAGGTGGCAGTGTTTGGTCGTGTGGGATCTCGGCCGCTTAATTTGGAAGAAATGCGCAAGATGTATTTAGATGAGGAGGGTAAACCCTGGTTTGTAGAAGATTAATGAAAAAATATAGACAACAATTACCGCTATTACCATTGATGCTGCTTATGATTGTCATCAATGTTTGTGCCGCACCATTACCGCAATTCAGTCAGGAAAAACACATGGGTGTTGCCACTTGTGCCAGTGGTGTCTGTCATGGCAAGAGTGTAGAAGACAGCACCGAAAATGTTATGATGACAGAATACAGAGTATGGTTAACAGAGGATGATCATGCCCGAGCTTATAAAACCCTAATGAAACCTGCATCTAAACAAATAGCAAAAAAGCTAGGTTTAAAGAGTGCTCATACGGCCAAAATTTGTCTGGACTGCCATGCAGATAATGTGCCGAGAAATATGCGCGGTAAAAAATTCCAGATCACCGATGGCGTTGGTTGTGAAGCCTGCCATGGTGGTGCGGAAAAATGGTTGTCTGATCACAAGGAAACAGGTGCAACACATGAGAAAAATATAAAGCTGGGCTTATATCCATCAGAAAAACCGCGTGACCGAGCTAAACTATGCCTGTCCTGTCATTTGGGCACGAAGGATAAATTTGCCACGCATAGAATGATGGGAGCAGGGCACCCTCGACTGAGTTTAGAATTGGAAGCCTTTACCCAAAATCAGCCAGCACATTATAAAGTTGATGCAGATTATGAAAAAAGAAAAGGTTCAATTAGCAGCGTCAACATGTGGTTAACTGGTTTATTCTACAAAGCCGATAGCCAATTACAGTTACTACAATCAAAACAATTCAGGCAACATGGACTTTTTCCTGAATTATCATTTTATGAATGTCACTCCTGTCACCGACCAATGAACCCTTCTCGATGGCCAGTGGAAGCTGCCAGTAATAATGTACCACCAGGTTCAATAAGACTTGATGATGCCGTTTTAGTGATACTAGCCTCTGTGTTGGAGGTTTTATCAAGTGAAAAAGCCGCGACATTAAAATCAGCAATAAAACAACTACATGCTGCCAGTTTAAAGGATAAAGCAACCATTATGGAGCGTGCCAAAGCCATACAAGCTATTTTAAATGATGTTTCTGTGGTTGTTATTGAAAAAAAATACATGGTCACTCAGAAAAAAATCTTAAGAAAAAAATTATTGGCAGATGCTGGCACAGGACTTTTTCGAGATTATTCCAGTGCTGAGCAGGTATTCTATGCCGTGGAGACGCTTTCAATTGATTTAAAAGATGAAAATAAATATGCAGATAAACTGGATAAATTACTTGCAGCAATAGATGAAGAAGATAAATATTATCCAGAGCAATTTAAAATAATTGCACAATTGTTTTTTCAGAAGTTGTCAGAATGATGCTATACTTTAATAGTGCTTATATTAAAGTAACAACTTGGGGGAGTAATTATTTATGATTCAGTATTTTGGAAAGAGCCATATTGGTCAGAGAAAAGTTAACGAAGATAAGTTGTTTGTGGATGAAGAACTTGGTTTATACATTGTGGCAGATGGAGTTGGAGGACTAGATAAAGGCGAAGTAGCCAGCCAGTTAACATGTGATTTGATCCACAAAAGTGTTAAACAGGGACTTTCATTGGTTGATGCCATTGAGGCAACTCATCAACTCATTTTATTGGAGTTAAAGTCTAATAAACAAAAAGTGGGCATGGCTTCAACGGTAGTCGCGGCTTTATTTGATGGCAACACATATGAGATAGCGTGGGTTGGAGATTCTAGAGCTTATTTATGGGATGGTGAGCTTAAATTAATCACCAGAGACCACTCCTATCTTGAGCTATTATTTGTAAATGGTCATATAACAATAGACGAATTTGAAGATCACCCCAGTAAAAATATTATTTCACAAGCATTGGGTATAGCAAGAAAAGCCATTTCAGTGGCAACAAATCATGGCACGCTGGAAAAAGACCAAAAGCTTTTATTAGCAACGGATGGCTTATATGAAGTGGTGAAAGAAAAAAACATGATTCAGCAATTAATGCAAATTGAAAATACTACAGAATTAACCCAATCTTTAGTGGATTTAGCTGTCCAAGCTGAAGGTAAAGATAATATTACCTTGCTGACAATCAAGAGTCAGGTCAACACGAAAAACTTAAATGATATAAGCCCTGCAAAAGTGATCAGGGTATTTGATGCACAAACAGGTAATGCTACAGAGTGTGAAAATGACAATATTAAAGTTGAGAAAAAACAGCAGGCCTCACATATACAAGTGGTTGCACCTCGTGTGCTTGACACGAAAGAAACTTTGATGAAAATAGCTTTGTTGATATTCAAAGTGATGTTTGTATCATTCCACCGAATTCCTTTGCGTTGGCCCGCACCGTGGAGTATTTCCGTATTCCTCGCAATGTATTAACTATTTGCCTAGGTAAATCTACCTATGCTCGCTGCGGTATTATTGTCAACGTGACGCCCTTGGAGCCCGAATGGGAAGGGCATGT
>JAESTH010000041.1 GCA_016763695.1 Alcanivoracaceae bacterium | reverse complement strand
GACCTGAATGCCCATACAGTGCATTTTATTTTTGAAATAATTAACCAACAAAAACTGACTTTAATTGCATGGCAATTTATCAGATTATTATTTCAACAAGATGGTGAAGAAATTTTTCGCAGTTATTCGGTTGCCAATATTTTAGCTGACAATACAGACACGGTTAAATCTATAGAGTTAGCAGTATCCTGGATTGAAGGGGGTCTGGCTACACGAGAACTTTCTCAGATGAAAATCGGCGACACCATTACTGCAAGCGCGCCATATGGCCGATTTTGTCTGACAGAAAAAAAATGGCAACGGTATTTCCTGGTCGCCACAGGTACTGGAGTTACGCCTTATCGAGCCATGACAAATGAATTAAATCAGCGCATCAACAAGGGTGCTGAGGTATTTATTATTATGGGGGCACGGGATGAGTCTGGATTATTGTATGCTGATGAATTTAGAAATAACGCCAAAGCACCAGCCTACAACTATGTTAGCTGTCTCAGCAGAGCCAGTCTAAAAAAACCCTCAGAGTTAGATTTCCAAGGTCATGTACAGACGTACCTCCAACAGGTTGAATTTGACCCAGAAAATGATGTGGTCTATTTATGTGGCAATCCTGCCATGGTTGATGAGTCATTCACCTTATTAAAAGAAGCTGGTATGCCTGTGCCACAAATAAGAAGAGAAAAATACGTTTCTCCTCCCATAAGAAAAAAGAAAGTGGCATTTACAACAAAGAGTTAATGTCAAGCTCATGTACATACTGATATCAATATAAATTTTGGTGCACATGGTCAACACTGTTTCACAACTGGCATTAAATTTCATTATGGAAAATATGACTTTTAGCACTTTATAGAAGTTAATTATCTGGCATAATGCCATCTGTTAAAAATCAAAAAGGGGTCTTAATGAAATTAAAAAGCCTAAGCATACTTGCGTGCTTAATATTTGTCAGTTTTCACTCTACAGCCATTGACTGGCAACAATGTAGAATTGGCGCTGATAATAGTCGCAAAATTAAAGCCGAATGTGGACACTTGTCTGTCGCCGAAAACAGAGAAAACCCATCAAGAATGATTGATTTGAATATAGCCATTATTCGCTCAATTTCAAGCAAAAAACAAAATGACCCTGTTATCATGTTAGCAGGTGGACCAGGACAGTCAGCAGTTGAATCATATCCCGGAGCAGCTCATGCCTTTCGTGATATCTTAAAAGATCGCGATGTGGTTCTGGTTGACCAGCGAGGTACAGGTGGATCAAATATACTTAAATGTGATTTTGATTTGGCATTGCAAGAAAAATTATTGGCAGATCCTAGCTTGATTGCTGCCGAAGTTAAAAAATGTAACGATAATTTAGATGCCGATAGCAGGTATTACACAACCACAGAATCTATCAAAGATTTGGAAGAAGTAAGAAAAGCCATGGAAATCGAAAAATGGAACTTATTAGGTATTTCTTATGGCACCAGAAAAGCACTGACCTATGTAAAACTATTTCCTGATTCCATTCGCTCAGTCATATTGGATGGAGTCGTACCACAACAGGAACCTCTGGCTCAAAGTCATGAAAAGAATCTACTAAATGCCTTAAGAAAGCAATTTGAACAATGTGATAAACAAGCCGCATGCAAAGAAGCCTTTGGTGATGTAGAGCAACAAATGTGGGAATTATTTAAAAAGGTAGAAACAGACAAGCCAACAATAAGATTGCAAAATTTTTCAACTGGGGAGTATGAAGAAGTCGCATTAACAAAAGAATCCGTAGCCATCGCTATTCGCTTATTTTCCTATTCCGCAAACAGCATGAACCTACTGCCCCTGATGATTGCCAAGGCTAATCATGGACAATTCGAAATAATCGCTTCGCAGGCTAACATGATAGGCAGCATGCTGTCCGATAGTATGAGCAATGTTGAGCTTTCAATTATTTGCGCTGAAGATCTGCCTTTCTTTGATGAATACACCGTCAATGAAAATAATATATTTGGTGATTTTATCGGCCAAACCAAAAAGTCTTGTGCAGCCTGGCCTCATATTACTGTCGATGCCAGCTTTAAAGAACCCGTTGTTTCTGACTTACCCGTTTTATTATTATCAGGAGAGCTGGATCCAGTAACACCGCCAGAATTTGCCGAATTAACCATGCAAACATTATCAAACTCACAACATCTGATTGCAAAAGGTCAGGGGCACAATGTCTTCCCACAAGGCTGCATGCCAGATATTATCAGTGCCTTTATACATGATCCAACGCAGGAATTGGACACTGAATGTATGAATGATTTTAACTACACACCTTTCTTTATTAACATGATGGGACCAAAACAATGATAGAAGTAAAAACAATTAGCAAAAGTTTTGGCGAAGTCCAGGCAGTTAAAGGGGTCACTTTTTGCGCACCTGATAGCCAGGTAACAGCCCTATTAGGCGCAAATGGCGCGGGTAAAACAACAAGCTTAAGAATGATATACTCATTAATTACTCCTCAATCAGGTCAGGTTTTGATTGATGGCATAGACCCCTGCAAAGAACCTGAAAAAGCCCGATCCTTGTTAGGCGTACTTCCCGACACCAGGGGACTATATAAAAGACTCACAGCACGTGAAAACATTGAGTACTTTGGAAAGTTACATGGCATGAGTGATGAGAAAATTAAATCCAGAACGGCTTCATTGGTGGCTGATTTGCGCATGGAAGATTTCATAGACCGCAAGACTGATGGCTTTTCTCAAGGCCAGAGAGTAAAAGTTGCCATTGCACGGGCATTGGTTCATGATCCACAAAACATCATTCTCGACGAACCCACCAACGGACTAGATGTCATGAGCACCAGAGGTGTGCGGGCATTTTTACAAAAAGAAAAAGAACGTGGCAAGTGTATTTTGTTTTCCTCACATGTGATGCAGGAAGTCTCTGCTGTCAGCGATGAAATCCTGGTTATACACGATGGCGTTGTTTGCGCATCGGGTTCCGAACAAGAGTTACTAAATCAAACTGGCAAAGATAATTTAGAAGATGCTTTCGTGCACATAGTCACAGATGGAGAAGGTCATGAATAAACAAATACTTACCGTCATGCGTAAAGAAATTACTGATAATTTCCGTGACAGGAAAACCGTCATGTCTTCTATATTTATGGGCGCTGTTTTTATGCCAGTTATGTTTGTGGTACTGATGAATTTTGTCGTCGGCATGCAAAAAGATAAAGCTGAAGAACAATTGGAGCTTGCCATCAAAGGCATTGGCAATGCCCAGAGCTTCATCAGCTTTGTAAAAACCAAAGGAGTAAAGGTCAATGCTTTTACTGGTGATGCAAAAAAAGCAGTTGAAAACAAAGATGAAGAAGCTGTTATTATTATCCCGGAAACATTTGCTGATAATTTTTCAAAAGGTATTCCTGCAAAAATAGAAGTTTATTATGATGCCAGCGCCAAAGGTGCCGTCAATGTCACACAAAAGCGCATCAAATCTTTAATCAGTGAATACTCAAGAACCATAGGCATGACCAGGCTGCAACTAAGAGGCATCAGTCCAATCTTGCTGCAAGCCATTATTATTGAGGATCATGATGTTTCAACTGCACAATCCAAAGGTGCGATGTTTATGTCATTTTTACCCTATGTTTTAATATTGGGATTATTTATGGGCAGCATGTATCTGGCCATTGATACCATGGCAGGTGAGAAAGAACGTAACTCTCTGGAAGCTTTGTTACTCAATCCAATTAAACGCTCTCATCTTTTGATTGGAAAATTATTAGCCACCATCTCATTTGGACTGGTTACGCTGATAGCAACCATCATTTCATTTAAACTGGCTATGCCATTTATGCCTTTACAAGATTTGGGCATGACTGTAGATTTGGGTTTCAAAAATGTAGGCATATTATTATTGATACTGGCTCCTCTGGCAGTCATGGCTGCATCCTTACAAACCATTGTAGCAACCTATAGCAAATCATTTAAAGAAGCACAAACCTATGTTAATTTGTTGATGTTTGTACCCATGATTCCCAGCATGGCATTGATGTTTATGCCCGTTAAAGAAAAATTATGGATGATGGCTACACCAGTGTTAAGCCACAATCTCATCATCAATCAAATCATGCGTGGCGAACAGGTGGCACCACTTTCAATCATTGCAGCCATAATAGGCTCGTTATTTATTGGCTTGATACTTGCACTTGTGGCTATAAAACTGTATAACAGAGAAAGTTTATTATTCTCTGACTAATATGGTAAAAATATTAAATATAATCATCTTCTTAGGGTTAGCCCTAAATGTCAATGCTGCTGGAAAAATATACAAATATACAGATGAAAACGGCAATGTGCATTACAGCGATAAAAAACCCTTTGAAGATGCCCAAGAGGCACAATTAAAATCCCTGACAATTATTGAGTCAACGAATATTGAATCTAACTCTTCATGGAAAAGAGCTCGACATAAGGAAAAATTTAAGGCCTATGACTTTGATAATTTCGTCATTTCCAGCCCTCAGGCAGAAGAAACAATCTGGGGATCAGGTGGCAACGTGTCTTTCACGGTAAATATCAATGGTAAATTACCTCCCAATTATCGAATAAAATTTTATCTTGATGACCAACCTCACGGCAAAGTTAAATCAAACTCACAACTCATTGCAGATGTCGAACGTGGAGAACACACCATCTATGCACAGGTCATTGATGCCAGCACACGCAAGGTAATTAAAACCAGCCCTAAAGTTATATTTCATCTAAAACAACACTCAAAAAAGTAAGAACCCGGCCGCAAACAAACAAGCTGAGGCAACTCAGACTAAGAAGAGAACAACAATTGCGAGCCGGGTTAAGAAATCAACAGTAAAGACGATTCGACCATGATTGTGTACTGATATTAATCTGGCATTTCCAATTTCCGGCTATTCAGGGTACAATCTGGCGGAATAACAATAATCGTCTGGGAAAATAACTCTATGAATAAACGTTTAACTTCAGCAGTAAGCTTATTATTGCTTCCTTTTTTTAGCTTCGCAAGTGGTGTTGATGAAGCCATCAACAATGCCGTTCAACCAATATCTGATGCTGTCTTTTATTTTATATTTTACCCAATCCCCATTCCATTTACTGGCGGATCAATGCCGTTTATTTTGGCATGGCTAATAATCGCAGCCACATTCTTCACCATCTATTTTAAATTTATAAATTTGCGCTCATTTAAATTAGGCTACGACCTGATTAGAGGCAAGTATAATGAACCTAATGCCCCAGGTGAAGTGACACATTTTCAGGCTTTAGCCACTGCTGTTTCAGGTACTGTTGGTCTTGGCAACATAGCTGGCGTTGCAACAGCAGTAAGCTTAGGCGGTGCTGGCGCAACCTTTTGGATGATTGTCGCTGGCTTTATTGGTATGTCCAGTAAATTTGTAGAATGTACCTTGGGTGTTAAATATCGTGATATTGAAGCTGATGGTTCAGCACACGGTGGCCCAATGCGTTATTTGTCCAAGGGCTTTGCGGAAAAAGGCTTTGGTACTTTTGGCAAAGTATTAGCGGTCTTCTTCGCCATCATGTGTATTGGCGCTTCCTGGGGTGGTGGCAATATGTATCAGGTCAACCAGTCTCTGGAGCAGGTCATTGTCATGACTGGTGGCGCTGGCAGCTTTTTTGACAATCATGGCTGGGTGTTTGGGGTCATTGTTGCTATTTTTGTAGCTGTTTCTATTCTTGGCGGCATCAAGAGTATTGTTAAAGTCACATCTAAACTTGTGCCATTTATGGCTATTATCTATATGCTAACCTGTATATTTATTATTGGCGTCAATTATACCAATATACCACATGCTTTTATGATGATTTTTGATGGAGCATTTAATGCAGAAGCAGGACTTGGCGGCTTAGTTGGCGTCTTGATAGTTGGTTTCCAACGCGCTGGATTCTCCAATGAAGCCGGTATTGGTTCAGCCTCAATTGCTCATTCAGCTGTTAAAACAAATCATCCCGTTACCGAAGGATTAGTGGCATTATATGAGCCATTTATTGATACAGTAATCATCTGCACAATGACTGCTCTGGTTATCATCATTAGTGGCGTGGATGGAGTTGGCGTTGGCCCTAATGGCGATGGTATGACTGGTATCGCCCTGACCTCTGCTGCTTTTGAAACAGGTATATCCTGGTTCCCATATGTATTGACTTTTGCCGCGGTATTATTTGCCTTTTCAACTATGATCTCCTGGTCATATTACGGTATGCGCGCATGGACTTATTTATTTGGACATGGCACAATTCAGGAAAACTCATATAAAATTTTATTCCTGGTATTTATAGTTATTGGCTCGGCGGTCAATCTCGGTGCCGTCCTTAGCTTCTCAGATGCCATGTTATTTGCCATGGCACTACCCAATATAGTTGGTTTATATTTCTTAGCTCCTGTTGTGAAACGCGAGTTAAACAACTTTATGGCTAAAATAAAATCTGGAGAAATAGCTCCGAATAATTAAAAGCAAAAATATTGAAGAAAGGCTCCTTTGGGAGCCTTTTTTATTTAAGGACAACTATTCCAGGCCGACACATCCCCGGATTCAAAACCATCAGTAAATATAAGATCTTCTCTCATATGAAGATCAGCACTATCAGTCATTACGCTGCTGTAAAAAAAGAATCAATAATAAACCAGTCACCACACACGACATTGTGTTCAACATACACTCCTTTACTGTCAATAGTGAGCACAGAAGCACTACCTTAAAATAAAAGCTGTAACCCCCCTATTGCTGATTGGGCCTAAATTTCTCAGATGAGGTGAAGATGATGTCGTAACTAAGTATATTTCATATTCACAATATGCTTACACCCTAACTTGCGTTTATACATTAGGATTAGAGTATCGTGATTATTAATTTGGGTAACGAAATGTGATAATATCGTGAATTTAATGAGTGACTAGGTATTTTTTGCTTAAAATTTCGATTGAAAAAACTGGCCTTAGAAGATACTAAAACCAATTCCTAGTAAAAAAATATTAGAGGCTGGACTTAAAAGCCAAAACCACCACAGTTTATACTACTGGACATTGTTTCTGTACTTCCATCAGGATATGTGGTGGTGACAGTAACGGTGCCTCCATAACTATACTGACAACGAACTAGTGCGATAAAAGAACCAGAAGAAGAGATTTGTAGACCTCCTGATCCAGTCCAAAAATAGGTATTTTCTTCTGAGCCAGCACCATTGTACACATCACATATATATTGATTGCTTCCAAAAGAATCGCAAATCATATTTGCACTTGCGGAAGTGGTGATAAAGGCACTCGTAACAAATAAAAGAACGGATAATTTATACTTCATATTTTACTCCAAATTTTAATGGGATTATAAAGCTGACAATATATCAGCAACAAGAGTATAACATAAATTAATCGGTAAATTGTACATTTATGCTGATACAAAAACAGGCATCTTAATAGCCATTTTCCTACAGCAAAATCAGTATTTTGCCCCTGTTATATTTTGATTAAATAGGTGAAATTATGGTTTTACAAGGATAAAACCATAACATTAACTAGAAAGCAGATCATTTATGATTGACTTCTCTAGTATCGGTTGCCAACCTCATAATCCTTCTATTGTAAATGGGGCTTTATACTATTGGCTGAAGCAACTCTTGGTAATGTGACCATCAGTCGATGACTGATGGTCCCAGAATAAGACAAACTTAACTTTCTTGCCTTTGCTTATATAATCGGTGAGATATTGATTATTGGTTATTTTCATAATATTATCTTCTCTCAATCTATCAAGCGACTTGTTGCTCTCTGACTTGTTTGAAGGTATATTCTTTTAGCAATTTACCATTTAAGTAGATAGTTTCTAATAAATTAGTTTTGTTCTTAATTAAACTCTTTTTAACAGTCTTATATTCTCCATTTTGCTTCAACAAAGCCAAGCGTCCGGCTTTTGATTTTTTACCCGAATCGGTGATTGGGTCTTTATAAACGTCTATCCATTGATCGTCTATTTGAGCAGCAGAGGCTTTCATGGCAAATTTTAAGGTATCTCGATTTACTTTTTGTAACAGTTCCGCACCCATACCAAAGCCTATGTTTTCTGCACTGAGTTTCCTTGCTTTCATTTCTATTAGAATCTTCTCAATAGTAGCAAGAGACACGCCATCTCCTTGAATCACTCGAATGTAATTTGGCAACACTTTAAAACCTACTTTATTGTAGCTGTATCCAAATTTACCCATGAGTTTTTCAATGACTTCTGAAACCACCTCAACAGGATCGCCACTATCTGGGCGAACCACCAAAGTGCCTCCGTGTTGGATCACTTTGTCTTTAAGTTGTTCTCCCCAAATTTGATCAATCGCATGCCAAATATCATAAGAATCACTGACAACGGCTAATGTTTTCCCTTTACCTCCATACTGGTTCAGCATGTTTTCATAGGCATCCTTTTCTCGGTGTTTACCCCAACTGGTCATGGTGCTATGTTCGGAGGCGGGAATAGAAAAACCAGCCATGTTTTCAGAATAATATTTTCTGCCTTGCATTAAAGCTGAAACGGTATCTGTGCCCTGAAAATTAATCAGATGCGCTAATCCTCCAATCGCTGCAGACTCCAACGAGCTCACGCCTCTGGCACCAAAATCATGCAGCTTAAATTCAATGCCTTGATTATGACCTGCTGTTTCGAACATGTATTTCTCTATGATTTTTTTACAATGAAAGGAAACAGTGGCCACAGTGGTTGGATACCAAATAGCTCTAAGCAATGCTGTTTCCACAAAACAAGTCAACACGCACATTGTGGGTCAGTATTAACCACTTGAACCAGAACATTTCTAGTTGGTATTAACTTTCCTTCAGCTACCGCTTCGATTTTAATTGGTAGATAGCCTTGATGCTTTTTCAATATATATTGCCATCCTTCTTTATTAAATGGCACTCCATGGAGTTGATATATTTCGATGGCTTCATCGATATCAGCTTGAGTGATTGGTTTGCTCAAATATTCTTTGATAAACATTTGTAATCCAAAAAACAAACAAGTTTTAAATTTTCCGCCTCTGGATTCAACATAGCTAGAGATGTATTGAGTATTTTCAGGGTATTGTAAATAATGAGACGTTTTATAAGAATCAGTGTTTAAGATAAAATTTTTCATGACGGAAATCCTCCGAGTATTAAGGTTGAAATCAAAGTCTTTCTTTGATTTATGGTTTCTTGCAAATATCTTGACTATATAGTGGCATAATGCCACTATATAGTCAAGGCTTATTAGTAACCCCCTATCATTTTTTGAATAATAAAGTAATGATCCTCAAACATTTGTTCAGGATTTAAATCTGATAAGGGCAACCAAAAGGCGCGTCTTGCATCATCCCCACCTTTTACTTTTGGTAATTCATGATTGGGTTTGAGCTCTATATAAAAGGCATGTGTGATGGTGCGGCCGCGCATGGAGCGATAAGGATCATCAAAAACATCATTATGTTTGATTGAACCATATAATACAGCTAAAGGAACTTTCAGTTTTGTTTCCTCGCGTAACTCTCTTATACATGCGTCTTTCAGCTTTTCCGAACCGTCTAAAAATCCACCAGGCAAGGCAAATAAGCCTTTACCAGGTCGGGCCTTTCTTTCGACCAACAAAATATGTCCAGACTGAATCACCACCGCATCGACAGTAACAAAGGTTGGTTGATAAGGCGCAGTTTCCCAACCGCTTTTATATTTTTTTATAAACTCAAATTCAGCACATAGCTGGTTAAAGGTTTCTTGCTGTGTGGTTTTCACAAATTGGCTCAAATAGTTAGAGACCCCTAATGGAATCATATCTTCACTATGTAATTGTCGAATCTTACTGCTGTGATCTGTAGCAGTCTCAGTACTTAATAGATGATTTCTAATAGGAGTGGCATTGATATTTTTATAATCCTCAACAGCCACCGAACCCCATTGTGGAAATAAATTTAAATAATAAGAAGTATGATCTTTACTATGACCAATCAAACCTACTTTTGGATGCTTATGCGGAGTTGCAAAGTGAGCGGTGATCAAACCATTAATAGTGGATTGGACATTTTTTACCCAGAGTTCATCATTATAAGTGACATCCATTAATGGAGCGCTAATCAGCCTTTTACTCTCACTCTCAGATAAACAAGATCGAATCATTTCATCTCGCTCTAGAAACAACCATGGGTTGCGGATCGATCTGGGTTGATGCGCCGATCCAATCAACATAATCACTTTTTCTGATTGCAGCATGGCTTTTTCAACGACTTTTAAATGGCCAGAATGGAATGGTTGAAAACGACCAATAAAGATTAAGAAATCAAATTTTTTATTCATAAGGAATCCCCTCAAGTTAGTTTTTAGTTGCCAGTCTATCTGACAACTGATATAGTGGCACTATGCCACATATAAGTCAAGTATTTAAACATGACATTAAATAACAATATGAATTACAAAAGTGAAAAAGAATTTTTAAACCAATATGATGCCAAAGAGTTTGAATCCCCCTTGGTGACGGTCGATTTGTGCATTTTTACTTTAATCGAAAATGATCTTAAAGTATTAATGGTAAAACGATCTAGTTTTCCAGAGAAAGGCAAGCTGGCTTTGCCAGGCGGTTTTATTGATTTAAACAGTGACTCCAGTATTGAAGAGACCGCTTTAAGAAAACTATTGAATAAAACTGGAGTTAAAAGCCCTTATTTAGAACAAGTCTCCACCATTGGCAACAAAAGTAGAGATCCAAGGGGGTGGTCGGTGACTACTTTGTACTTTGCTTTATTGCCCTATGTGGATGTGATTGGAGCCAATGAGTTTGGTGATGAAGTCAAGTGGTTGTCCATGGAAGATGTAGCCATAAACTCCATGGCCTTTGATCATAAAGAACTGATTCATTTAGCCAGAAAACGATTGTCTAATAAAGTCAGTTACACCGATATTGGCTTTCATGTATTGCCACAGAAATTCACTTTATCCCAACTGCAAAAAGCCTTTGAGATACTGATGGATCATAAATTAGAAAAGAAATCTTTTAGAAGAAGAATGATGGCTGCCGATTTAGTGCAAGAATTAGACGAAGTCAGCGCGGAACGAGGCCGACCAGCGGCCTTGTATCAAGCTAAATCCAAACAACCCTATTTTTTCGCTAGGAGTTTATAAAAATAAATAACAATAATGAATTTAAAAATAAAAAAATATAAAGACCAAAATCATGTTTGGCCGAAACAAGGTAAGCATATACTGGCTCAATATAATGATGATTATATTGTGGTCTATCAAGCTTATCAAAAATCACTGGGAAGATTCGCTGTAGAAAATCAATTTTTTGGAGGGGAATTTAGCTTTAAGAGAATGACATGGATCAAACCTAACTTTTTGTGGATGATGTATCGTTCGGGATGGGGCACAAAACCAGGTCAAGAAATAACCCTAGCCATCAAATTAAAAAGATCTATATTTAATGACTATTTAACTACAGCTGTTGCCTCTTCGTTTTCTCAATCACCTTTGGAGTCTCATGAAAAGTGGAAAACAACACTGACAGATTCAGAAGTTAGGTTGCAATGGGACCCAGACCATCACCCAATAGGAACTAAAGAAATAAGAAAAGCAATTCAACTTGGTATCAGAGGTACTCAATTAGCTGCCTTTAAGGGAGAAGCAATTATTGAAATCGAAGACATCAGCGACTTTGTCAGTAAACAAAGAGAATGTGCGAATACTCAGCAACTAGATAGTTTACTTATGCCAGAAGAATCAATTTATGTGCCAGAAGATTCTGTTTGCATTGTAAATATAGGATTAGATTTATTATGAAAACAATAACATTAGATCAATTTAAGGGCTGTCTCATGGGACTCGCCTTTGGAGATGCCTTAGCAGCTAGATATGAAGGTGGTTACCTAGAACGAGCACTGTGGTTTTTATTTGGTCGTAAAAACGGCAGAATGAGATTTACAGATGATACACAAATGACTTTGGATATTATTGATTCACTTCTTGTATGCGAAAAGATTGATCAAAACCATTTAGCCATGTGCTTTGCCAATAGCTATCGATGGTCCAGAGGCTATGGTCCAGCTGCAGCAAAATTATTAAAACGAATAAAAAATGGAGCTGCTTGGCAGGAAGTTAATCGTTTAAAATTTTCAGATGGTTCCTATGGAAATGGAGCGGCCATGCGAGCTCCTGTACTAGCTTTGTTTTACCATGACAACTCAGAACAATTATTCAAAACGGTGCGCTTAGTATCCGAAATCACTCATGCTCACCCTTTAGCGATTGAAGGCGCTCAGTTAGTGAGTTTATGCGTCTGGCATGCTTTGCATCATAAACAAGCATCTTTTATTATTGAAGAGCTTTTAAAAGTATCCAAAGAAAAAGTGTTTCAGCAAAATTTATTAAGACTAAAAGAATTAACTATTAACAATCATCTGGTCACAACTAAAGAATCAAAAAAGCTATTTGGCAATGACATTACTGCCGAAAATTCTTGCATTACTGCTATCATGACCGCCTTTCAATTTATCGATAAACCTTATTTAACAATGATAGATTTTATCTGCAAATGTGGAGGTGACACCGACACAATTGCCGCTATGGCTGGAGCCATTTGGGGAGCTTATAACGGTTTTAAAATTATCGAAGGCGTGAGTGTTAGTCAAATAGAATTTGGTGAAAAAATTGAAAGTTTAGCTGATCAAATTTTAGAATTTAATTGTAATGGTACAAGCCATGAAAGTTGAGTTGGTAACTGGCAATATACTCAATCAAGATGTTGAGGTTATTATTAACTCATGGAATCGTAACATCATTCCTTGGTGGTTATTACTGCCACAAGGTGTCTCTGGGGCGATTAAAAAAACTGCGGGAACCCAGCCTTTTAAAGAAATAGCAAAATGTGGCTCGATTCCTTTAGGAGAAGCGCGACTCACTTCAGCAGGTCAATTAGATTTTAAGGCTATTATCCATGTAACAGGAATCAATATGTTTTGGTTTGCCAATAAATATTCCATTTCAAAATCTGTTGAAAATGCGATGCGCCTAGTCAATCAAAAGGATTTTAAGAGTGTAGCTTTTCCATTGATTGGTGCTGGTTCGGGTAATCGATCAACTAATTTTTCATTGAATACTATGCTAGAAACATTTGATAATATAAAAACTAATGCTAATGTGATTATAGTTAATTATGATCACATAAAGTGAATCAAAAATTATTCTCAATATCAGGAGCAAACTACTCCGTATTAAAAGTATTAATTTCTTTATTTTGTAATTGGGTTTAAAATCGATTAGAATATTTTGTAATAAATTATGCATAGAATAAAGTGTGGTTAAAATGATAGATAACAAGGATGTCGTATGGTTGGTATTAGATGCTTTAAGATATGATGTCGCTAAAAAACTTTTCGAAGAAAAAAAACTACCAAATATTTCAAAACTTTTGCCAACAAACGGGTGGCAACATTGTCATTCTCCGGCAAATTTTACTTACCCAGCCCATCAAGCTTTTTTCTCAGGGTTTTTACCAACACCCATAGATGAGCCTAAAGCTCCTAGGCTTTTTGCGGCCGAATTCCTCGGGAGTGAAACAAGCAATGAAGATACCTATATTTTTGAAGAGGCAAATGTGATTGAGTCCTTCAAAAATAACGGTTATAGAACCATTTGCATAGGTGGCGTTGGATTTTTTAATAAACAAACTAAGCTAAGTCAGGTGTTACCTGACTTATTCGATGAAAGTTATTGGAAACCTGAATTTTCAGTGATTGATAAAAATTCTTGTTGTAATCAATTTAACTTTGCGCAAACTTTAATTGAGCAAATGGATATTGAAGAACGATTTTTATTATTTATTAATATATCTGCTATACATCAACCCAATAATTTCTATATAGAAGGTCAAGATAGAGACAATTTAGATTCTCATGCTGAAGCCTTAAAATACGTTGATGCACAACTACCCATATTATTTAAGGCTTTAAAGAATAGAAACATTTTTGGTATCTTATGCAGTGATCATGGAACAGCCTATGGAGAAGATGGATATTGGGGCCATAGAAATTCACACTCTACGGTAATGGAAGTTCCTTATAGAGATTTTGAGAAACAATTTTAATATGAATAATGAGAGTAAAGAATATGAGTCTTATGCCTATTCTTATCCACATAAATTAGCCTATAGGCTGTTTGCAGAGCCTAAATCATTATCAGAAACATGGAAACATGAAGATGTCTCAAATATGTTTATGTATATTCATATCCCCTATTGTGAAATGAGGTGCGGTTTTTGTAATTTACTGACAATCGCCAATCCAAAATCAGGCAAGCAATCATACATTGATACTGTTATTAGAGAACTAGAGATTTATAAAAATACTCTAAAAGATATTCAAATTGAAGAGTATGCAATAGGTGGAGGTACACCAACATTTTTGCACGAAGATGATTTAGAAAAATTATTTTCAGCCATAAATAAGATAACCAATAATCATTTGAAAACAATTATTGGGTCGGTAGAATGTTCACCTAAAACAGTTAATTCAACTAAACTGTCAATCCTAAAAAAATATGGTGTGACCCGTTTAAGTATGGGTATTCAATCATGGCTAGAATCAGAAACCCGATCTTTGGGCAGGCCTCAATCGCCTGTAATAGTAGAAGAAGCCATCACCAAAATTAAAGAATACAATTTTGATGTATTGAATTTGGATTTGATTTATGGAATCAAAAATCAAACAAGCCAAACTTTTCTATATTCTATTGATAGGACTATAAACTACCAACCTGAAGAGATATTTCTCTATCCGCTTTATATTAGAGAGCAAACAGGTCTGGGCAAAAAACAGATTGAATATAATGATAATAGAATGGAGTTATACAAAATAGGCCGAGATTATTTGCTTGAAAATGGTTATCAACAAATTTCTATGCGTTGTTTTAGAAAAAAGAATACAAAATTAAAAGAATCTAACTACAATGCCACATTGCATAACACCATCGGAATTGGTGCTGGTGCTCGTTCTTATACTTCTAATAGAAATTACAGTACACCTTTTGCAGTGAAGATGACATCAATTCGTTCCATTATAGAAAATTATAGCAAGCAAACAAACAAAAATTTAGGGCTAATAAAATATGGAATTGTCTTATCTGAGAAAGAAAAGAGAATACGTTTTTTATTAAAATCTTTAATCGAAGGAGGACAATTAAATGTTAATGATTATCAAGTTAAATTTGCAACAAACCCCTTCGATGATTTTGCTTTATTAAGAGAATTCGCCATTAGTAATTGGATTCACGAAAAATCAGGTGAATGGAAATTAACATCATTGGGTATGCAAAAAGAAGACACTATTGGCCCTGCCTTTTATTCAAATTCGGTAAAGCAAAAAATGCAAATTGAAGTTTTATGAGTCTACAGTCTTGGCACATTACTTATAGAGGCAGCCTTAGTAGCTGCAATTACGATTGTGGTTATTGCCCTTTTGCTAAGACATCTAACACTAGGTCAGAATTACAAGAGGATTATAAAAGTTTAGACCAGTTTGTTAATTGGGTTCATCAAAGACAAGAACAAATTAGAATTCTATTTACTCCTTGGGGGGAGAGTTTGGTCAGAAAACCTTATCAACAAGCCATTATTAGGCTTAGTCATGCGCCAAACATCAACCGAGTTGCTATACAAACCAATTTATCTTGTAACTTAGAATGGGTGAAAAAAGCCAATAATGCCAAAATAGCACTTTGGGTAACATATCATCCCAGCCAAACCACTTTAGAAAAATTTATTAATAAATGTACTTACCTCTTTCAAAATAACGTTAGATTCAGTGTTGGCAGTGTAGGACTAAAACAAGATTTAGGCTTGATTGAACAATTGAGAATCCTCTTGCCACAATCGGTATATTTGTGGGTAAACGCCTATAAAGATAAACCAAGTTATTACAATAATTCTGACATAAATCGCATACTTAAAATTGATCCATTTTTTGATTTAAATCATAAAAATCATGCCAGTTTAGGAGAGGCGTGTTTTGCTGGAGAAACCAGTTTTATGGTAAACCATAATGGCGATATACAGCGATGTCACTTTATTAAAAATAAATTGGCTAATATTTATGATGGAAATTTTACACAATCTTTAAAGCCACGTTCTTGTAACTTAGATATTTGTGATTGTCATATTGGATATATAAACCTTAAAAAATTAAACTTAAATAAAGTCTTTAAAAATGGAATGGTAGAACGGATTCCAAATTTAAAGATTTATAACATTTCTGGAGAATAAAATGATTCAAGAAAAAATTAAAACATACAATGGCAAGGAAATTATTAGGTATGAACAAGGAATGAGCATCGATTCTAATTTAGGGTACATCATATATCTGGATTATGATGAAGGAAATGATAGTACCATTACAAATCATCTAAAGGATATAATTGATAATAACCATGTTGATAATTTAAATACCTTGATAATTGGTTGTTGGGCCGAACCTTTTGAAGACTCTTGCCAAAACATCATTGATTTTATGATTGATAAAAAGGATTATTTTCAAAAATTAGAAGCCTTCTTTTGTGGTGACATGGAGTCTGAGGAATGTGAAATATCTTGGATTATTCAAGCCAATTATGAGGGGTATTTAGCCTGCTTCCCAAACCTTAAACACTTTGGTGTTAGAGGAGGAACTGAATTACAATTAGGCGTTATCAATCACACTAATTTAAAATCATTAGTATTAGAAGCTGGAGGTTTATCTAAAGAAGTTGTCAACTCTGTCATGACAGCCAATCTTCCAGAGCTAGAAACACTACATTTGTGGCTTGGTACAGATGAATATGGTGGTAATTCTGAAATCAATCAATTTCACAAATTATTGTTTGGAACTCAATTTCCACATTTAAAACACCTTGGCTTAATGGATTGTGATTATGTAGATGAAATTGCATTAACATTAAAAGATGCTGTCATTCTGGATCGAATAGAAACTCTGGATTTATCAATGGGAACTTTATCTGATGATGGCGCACAAGAATTGTTTTTTAATGATAACCTAAAGAAGCTTAAACATTTAAATTTACGTTATCACTTCTTAAGTGATGAATGTATGCATAAACTTAAAGCAAAATTTGGTCAGTTAGTCAACCTAGTAGATCAGGGAGAAGTAGATGAATATGACGGTGAAATTTATAGGTATGTAGAAGTTGCAGAATAGTGGAATTTTGGATTATTGGTGTTGTAAATAAAAGGCGAGTTAAATATTGGGTTCAAACAGTTAAAAATCTTAAACACCCCATAAAAATATTTGCTTATCAGGAATTCATTGAATCATCCTTGGTAAAAGTTGATAACCAAGTAACTATAAGGATTGAATCACCAAGTGAAGATTTTGAAACCGATAGATTTTTGTTAAAGCAAGGAATAAAGCAAGCAAGGGTATCGAAATCAGACATTGACCAGCTTAAATTTGATAAAGGCATCATTCGGTATTCAAGTCAGTGGTATAAAGGTTGGTTATTAACTTTAAATCAAATTCAAGAAAAAGTTAATGCCATCAAAAATATTAAGTTTATGAATTCTCCAAACGCAATAGCCTTGATGTTTGATAAATTAAATTGTCAAAAACATTTATCAAATAATAGCATTAGAGTTCCTGAAAATTATGGACAAATTGAAAGTTACGATCATTTGCAAACATTGGTTATGAAACACAAGGTCGGGCGTTTATTCATTAAACCTTTTTATGGTTCCTCAGCATCCGGCGTTATGGCATATCAAACCAACTCATCAGGAAGAGAGTCTATTGTTAGTAGTATTGAACTGGTTACCAGTGAAAGTTCAAACCGCTTATATAATAATTTAAAAATTAGGAGGTATAACAATAAGCAAGACATTAAATCAATCATCAATTTAATGGCGGAAAATCGTATTTATTGTGAAGCTTGGATTCCGAAAAAAAGTGTCAATGGAATGGTGAGCGATATCAGAGTCTTAGTGATAAACAACAAAGCCTGTCATTTCGTGCTAAGAAAAAGTAAAAGCCCAATAACTAATACCCATTTAGGTAACGTCAAAGCCGATATTAATGATGCCATTGTCAATTGGGGACAGAATCTTGTTGATAAAATCAAAAACATAGCAGAAGATGCTGCGAAAACATTTCCTGACAGTTTTTATTGTGGAGTTGATATTGCAGTCAGCAATGCCAATAAAGCTTATATTTTAGAAGTGAATGCCTTTGGAGATCTATTGCTGGACAATTATCATGAAGGTTTGAACACTTATGAAATGGAGCTAAAAGAATGGCAAAACAAATATCATATTATTTATAATTTAAGGTGAGTTATAATAATTTGTGGTTCACATTAATTTCTCATTTAAAGTAAAAAAAGGTCGACTGAATGAACATCATTTTACTACCAGGCATGGATGGCACAGGAAAGCTATTTACACCACTATTAAAACATTTAAATGAATATAATTGTCAGGTGATTACTTTGCCCCAATCTGGTGCTCAAGACTATTCAACTCTCACAAACTATGTGAAAAACAAATTACCAACTGGAGACTTTATTTTGATTGCCGAGTCTTTTTCTGGCTCTATTGCTGCACAATTAGCACAACAGAATCTGAAAAACTTAAAGGGCATAGTTTTTGTTGCCACATTCCTTTCAAGCCCAAATAAACATTTATTGAACCTAGCTAAAATATTACCCATAAAGTTCTTAATTAAATTACCAACAGCTCGCTTTTTTATAAAAAAATTATTTTTAGGCGATCAAGCCCATAACACATTAATTAATCAATTCATTGCCGCAGTTAATCAAGTTCCAACTAAAGTTTTAAAACATAGAATGAAAACCATGCAATCATTAAAAATTCATGGGTTCACTCATTTGCTACCATCAATTTATATCCAGCCACAATCAGATAAATTAGTGCCAAATACAAAAGTATTAGAACTTCAAAAGACGTTTAAAAAGATAATAATTAAAAGAATTGAAGGGCCTCATTTTATCCTGCAAGCCATGCCTGAAAAGTGCGCTGATATTATAACAACTTTTATCAACACCCTATAAATTTTGATAATTATTTGTTTTTTGACAATGGATATAATAACTGTTTAAAAAGCTTCTGGAAAGATAAGAGTGAAAGATAAGGACATACACTTTGTATGAAATTTCCTACAAGAAAATCAGCATT
>JAESTH010000118.1 GCA_016763695.1 Alcanivoracaceae bacterium | reverse complement strand
TGATGAGGGTTTTCACCATAGCGCAAGTGCCCACCATGTCGGTATTGGGTGGTAAGATATCTTGGAAAATCAGCTCTGTCACCAGTATCTTTGATTGAGCTTAAATAATTTGCAATAATACCATCATAGTCCGCTGTGTGAGCAAATGCCTTGGCTGCAAGAATATGCCTATTTGCATGAGAAACACCACCATATGTCGTCACCTCATCAATGAATTCTGCATAATCATTGGGATCAACCAGGACTGTAACCCTGTCGTGATTTTTTGATGCCGCTCTTACCATTGCTGGACCACCAATATCTATGTTTTCAATGGCGTCTTCAAGACTGGAGTCATCTGAGTTGATGGTTTTTTCAAAAGGATATAAATTTACCACCAATAAATCTATCGCCTCAATACCGTTTTCCTGCATAACTTTTGAGTCCAGTTCCGTTCTACCCAATAAGGCACCATGAATTTTTGGATGCAGGGTTTTTATTCTGCCATCCATCATTTCAGGAAAACCTGTGTATTTTGAAACTTCGGTCACTTCATGACCCTGTTCTTTGAGGTATTTAGCTGTACCACCAGTTGAAAGAATTTCAATACCCAGTTCTTTCAGTCCATTTGCTAATATATCTAAGTGGTCTTTATCAGAAACACTAATCAGTGCCCGTCTAATAGACACCCTGTTTTGAGTAGTTGTCATAATAATTTATTTTGGTTGGAGACGGCGGAGTATTATACCGCTATTCGTTCTCAGAAAAAAACAAAATTTGGTTACTGCGATAAAAAGTGGTTTTTGAGACCCTCAACACAGAAATTTTAATTATTATTAAACATCTAAATATTATGTTTCCTTATTTTATTTCTCAATGTGGTACGAGTAATCCCTAAAATATCCGAAGTCTTGGTTCTATTACCTTTAGTAAACTCCAACACCTCCAGAATAATTCCCTTCTCTATTTCATCAATGATGAAATCATATAAATTTTTCGCTTGATGGCCTTTTAAATTCTGCAAATATTGCTTGACTGTATTACGCGTAAAGTCTTGTAAATTCATTTTTCCAACATTCATTTCTTGCTCCATTTATTCTTCTATATCTTTTTCTATCTTATCTCTCAAAGCCTCAACAGCAGCCATGATAATAAAACCACGAAAATGAAAGTATTTGCCTTCTTTCGCTCATTTAATGTTTTTTACGGCTTTTATTTAGCACCATATGTTGAACTAAAACCCACTTCAAAAGTGACCGCATTCCTACCAGGACTTTGTAACTCCAGCGTAATTGGGATCAAGGTATTTGGCAACATACCAACGTTAATTGTATCTTCGTCAATAAATTCAGAAGGTAAAAACCGCCGCATAGCCACAATTTCTCCATTTAAATTTGACATTTTGACTTGTAAAGCTGGAAAATACTGAATATTTTCATCACTATTAATGATTCCTGCTGTAATAATCAAAGCATTATCACGCCCTGGGTGCTGCCTGATACTCCGGGAAACCAGAGCTATTTTATTCAGGTTGGCATGTGCGACACTAACATAACATTCGATCTGCGCACAAATTTCTTGCTTTAACCCTCCTTCTGGCAGTTGTATGCTACCACGCTTGATAGCGATACTGGCCTGCCATAAGAACGCTGCCATTAAGGATAAGGTCAATAATGCCCACAGTAATGAAGGCTTTCTGGCTTTTTTATTGTCTCGATCCGTAACAAAAGCAGGCTTGAGGGTAAAATCCAACTCATCACCTTGCTGATCGCTGTTTGCCTCTATTTTTTTATCACAACTGGATTTCGCACATTTTGCGCAGTAAAACTGTGCTTAAACTCGTGAGTCAATAGTGGTGGAGGGTTATCATTTTCATGCAGGATTAAATCGGCACTTTCCTGTGGCTTATAATCTGACAAAGTACCCAAAGAATTGAATACAGCACCGCAGGAACTACAACGCACCATGGCGCTGGCCGTAACCAGGTCATCAACGACAACTCTAAATATCTCCCCACATCCTCTGCATTGAGTGAACATTTTTACTACTCTCTTACCCTGATTAAGTTATCCCCTAATCTCAACATAGAAAACACGTTTATAGCACAATTCCTGGATACACCTAGTAAATCAAAAAACACCAGATCACCAATAAGGTGACTCAGCACTTTTATTTTCACTATACACATCAATTGTTTACACTCTAACTTGTGTTTTCATATCGGGATTAGGGGTTCATTTTTTTCTACAAAAAACCGAGACCCAATCTTCGGTAATTTTGATTTGAAAGTCAACATATGATTGACTAAAATTTTCAACAAGTTCATCCGTTTGTTCTACCAAAATTCCTGACATTATCAATTCGCCATGAGGCTTTAGCATTCCATGAAAAGTATCCGCCAGGCTCATTAATGGTGCTGCCAAAATATTGGCCATAACAATATCTAAATCTTTAACTACCGAAACGGCTTCAGAAGCAACCACCTCAATACCCACCAAGACATGATTGTTTTCTGTATTACTCAATGTTGACTCTATTGCCTGCGGATCTATATCTGTACAATAAACTTTTCGGGCCCCATGCTTTAAAGCCGCAATTGCCAAGATGCCTGAACCACAACCAAAATCAATAACATTCATACCCTGTAGATTGTTGGCATCAATCCACTCCAGGCACAAAGCTGTTGTTGCATGTGTGCCCGTCCCGAAGGCCAGACCTGGATCTAAATATATATTAATAGCATTGTTATCAACAGCCTCAAAAACACTGGGAATAATCCAGGTGTTTTTGCCAAATTGCATGGGTTTAAAATGTTCCAGCCAAGTACGTTCCCACACCTGATTTTGTAATTTTTCACATATTATTTCTCGCTGCGAAAATTGTGCCTGAGTAGCTTTTAATATTTTTTCTTCATCATGATCACGAGTAAACATAGCTGTTACCTCAATATCTTTCCACAATGGCATCTCACCTGGAGCAGGCTCTAAAATAGCCACATCCTGTGCATCTCTATAAGTGACAGAACAGGCACCCTGCGTTAACAGAAATGCCTCACAAATATCGACTTCATCGGTTTCGCAAGGAATCTTTATTTCGAAGTATTCATAGTCCTCATCAGGCATTATTTACTCTTTTCCAGTAGTTTTTCCAAATAATGAATATTTTTACCACCTTCAACAAACCCTTCATCTTGCATGATCATTTGCTGTAAAGCAATATTGGTCTTGATACCCGAAATTACAGTTTCTGCCAAAGCCAAACGCATACGTTTAATCGTTGTGTGCCGATCTTCTCCACGAACAATAATTTTACCTATCATCGAGTCATAATTGGGCGGCACTCGATAACCGTCATAAACATGCGAGTCTACCCTGACACCAGGGCCTCCTGGAGCATGAAAAATATCTATGGTTCCCGGAGATGGCATGAAAGTTTTTGCATCTTCAGCATTGAGGCGGCATTCTATCGCATGTCCAACTATATGTATGTCACTTTGTACGATCTTCATCTCTTCACCAGCAGCAATTAACAACTGCTGTTTGATTAAATCAACACCTGTAATGGCTTCCGTGACAGGGTGCTCCACCTGAATACGGGTGTTCATTTCTATAAAATAAAACTCACCTTCATCATATAAAAATTCAAATGTGCCAGCCCCTTCATATTTAATTCTATTACAGGCTTCAACACATACAGAGCCAATGGCCTGTCTTTGTTCTTCGGTAATACCTGGAGCTGGAGCCTCTTCAACCACTTTTTGATGCCTGCGTTGCATGGAACAATCCCGCTCACCCAGATGAATGGCATTGCCATGTTTATCTGATAGCACCTGAATCTCAATATGCCTTGGGTTTTGCAAGTACTTTTCCATATATACAGTGCCATCACCAAAGGCAGCGGCAGCTTCAGTCTGGGTCATTTTTATGGCGTTATTTAAGGCTGCATCGGTATTAACCACACGCATACCTCTGCCACCTCCTCCTGAGGCCGCTTTTATAATAATTGGATAGCCAATCTTATTGGCAATTTTTAGGTTTCTCTCAACATCATCATCCAACGGCCCATCTGAGCCAGGAACACAGGGAACACCGGCTGAGCGCATTGCTTCAATGGCAGCAACCTTGTCACCCATCAAGCGAATGGTATCAGCCCTTGGGCCAATAAAAGTAAAACCTGAATTTTCTACTCGCTCGGCAAAATCGGCATTTTCAGCCAAAAAACCATAACCAGGATGAATAGCTTGTGCATCAGTAACTTCTGCTGCGGCAATAATTTTTGGAATATCCAGATAACTCTCTAATGATGCGGGAGGGCCTATACATACCGATTCATCGGCCATACCCACATGTTTTTGATTTCGATCTACTGTTGAGTGAACGGCTACGGTTTTAATACCCATGGTATGACAAGCCCGTAATATCCTCAGAGCAATTTCGCCACGATTGGCGATGACAACTTTTGTAAACATAAGCCTGTACCTAACTAATCACATATAAGGGTTCATCAAATTCTATTGGTTGAGCATTCTCAACCAGAATCTTGGTCACAGTTCCTGAAAACTCAGATTCAATCTGATTAAACATTTTCATCGCCTCAACCACACACAATGTATCACCCACCTCAACTTTTTGTCCCACTTTTATAAAGGGTTCAGCATCTGGTGAAGAGGCTGAGTAAAAGGTACCAACCATTGGACTGCGTTGAATATGACCATCTTCGGCAGTGGCGACAACATCACTATTATCAGCTACTGAAGCAACAACGACAGGAGCCGGTATAGGTAGCGGTTGTGCCGCCACAACATGTGGCTGTAATCCATTTATCTGTCTGGACAGTTTGACCGACTCTTCGCCTTCATGAATTTCCATTTCAGTTAATGATGAGTTTTCTAATAACTCAATAAGTTTCTTGATTTTTCTAATATCCACGAGGTGTCCCCTAGTTGTATTAATTGTTTGATGTGATGAGCCTTAATCACAGTTCATCATAATTATCGATTATGTATTTTAGTGCCAGCTGATAACCATCAGCTCCCAGCCCTGTTATGGTGCCAACGGCAATATCAGAGAACCAGCTTTTTTTTCTAAACTCTTCTCGCGCATGCACATTGGATAAATGTACTTCAATAAAAGGTATTTTGGTTGCTAACAATGCATCTCGAATGGCAACACTGGTATGGGTAAAAGCCGCAGGGTTAAAGATAATATATTGCTTGTCTTTATTCATCATCTCCTGAATTTTATCAATCAGTTCATACTCCCTGTTTGATTGAAAAAATGCCAAAGATACTGCCGAACCTGATCTTTTTTCACTGCACATGTTTTTTAAATTCATGCGCATTAAATCTTCAATATGCTGCAAACTGGTAGCACCATATATTTCAGGCTCTCTAACACCCAAAAGATTAAGGTTTGGACCATTCAAAACTGTAATATTAAGCATTTTTACCCAACATATGACGCTAACTTGTCACTAAAAGAGCTAATTTTGGCCTAAAAATCCACAAATGTCTAGAAAAACCCGTTTTTTAGCCTTTTTAACCTTTTTACGCCAAACGTTCGTTTTAAAAATCGGACTCGATATTGTAGCTACCCACCCTTCCAGTCATTATCACGAAGGCGGTAATCTCACAAATATTACTGATTATTATCACTATATCTGGTGACTTTTTCCAATCGATTCCTACCTTTGCAGGAATCGCGGAACGAGTAGTTGTAGTTACACTAAGTTTTACAATTTTTGCAGGTGCGCCATAAACTCTTCAGCATCTTTAAACCCAAAGAAACTATATTGCTTAATTAACTGATTGTCCTTACCAAAAAACAATGTAGCTGGTGGGCCAATTATTTTGAATTTTTTCATTAGTTCTTTATCAATATCATCCTGATCTGTCACATCAGCTTTTAAAACTAAAAATCTTTCCAGTTCTTTTTGCACAATGGCTTTCGAGTAGGTTGCACCTTCCATGTGTTTACACTCTACACACCAATCAGCATAGAAATCCAGCAACACTATCTTATCCGTTTTCTTAATCGCTAATTGTAAATCATCGTATGATTTGATGAGGGTGAAGTGCATTTCGTATTTGGTCAGAGGGTGCAAGAAATCCGTATTGCCTCTGATGGCTCCCATAATTTCAACAATACCAATACCAATTAAAGCTAATTTAAATACCAGAAATAAGCCGATCATTTTCCCTTTAACACCATTCTTTAAGGCATATCTATACCAGAATATGGATGATAGTAGTGCCAATATACCAAATAATGCTAAAGTAACTGGTCCAGGTATGATGCGCGAAAGGAACCAGATTGCCATTGCCAATAGCGCAATACCAAAGAATGCCTTAACCACATTCATCCAGCCGCCTGATTGCGGCATCCATTTACCAGCTGATGCACCAATCAATAATAATGGCACACCCATACCCATAGACATGGCAAATAAGGCGAAACCACCAACTACTGGATCACCAGTATTGGAAATATATAACACGGCACCCGCTAATGGCGGTGCCACACAGGGCCCCACAATAATCGCCGATAAAAAACCCATAATACCAACACCTATATAGGAGCCGGATTTCTGTTTATTACTGATATTGGATAATTTACTTTGCCACGAGGCAGGGAGCTGCAAGTCATAATAACCAAACATTGACATAGCCAGAGCTACAAATACCATACTAAAGGTAATAATGATCCATGGTTTTTGCAATGCAGCCTGAATATTGGCCCCCAGCAGTCCAGCGATAACACCAGCCGCAGTATAAGCCAAAGCCATGGCTAGCACATATATCAGAGATAACATAAATGCCCTTGACCTGCTTATTTCACCCTGTCCCATGATTAAACCAGATAAAATAGGTATCATTGGGAAAATACATGGTGTCAAAGCCAACAATAAACCAAAACCAAAGAACTTTAATATGGTTTTCCACCATGCATTTTTCTCTAAATCCTTTTGAATCTGATCCTGTTCTGACAACTGAACATTGTTATCACTGTTTTGTTGTGCAGCAATTGCTGGCAAGTCTACGGTAATGGTTCGACTTGATGGCGGATAACATATACCTTCATCTACGCAGCCCTGAAACTCAGCACTTATCAACAGCTGCCTGGCTGAGCCCACTTTCCTGCTGATATCAATCGCCACTTCAATTTGATCGAAATATATTTCCACTTCACCAAAATGCGGATCATCCTTGCTTTGTGCCGCTGGAAAATGCAACGCATCAATAGTAATACCATCAGTTAACGAAGTCAGTTTAACTTTGTCTTTATATAAATAAACATTGGGACTCATGGTGAATCGTGCCGAGAGTTTATTGGCATCCATGGCAATGGTTTCCACTTTAAAAGCCTGATCTTCAGGTAAAACTGAATCTACCTGACCAGCCCATTGATCATTATTATTGAGAGCATTTATACCAAGAACACTTGCAGAGTTACCGCCCAGAGAATCTCCCGCGTGCAAAATAGAGTCCTGCGGCACTGGCAGATTCAGTTCGACTGTTTTGGTTTGTGGTGGATAACAGACTCCTGCCTCAGCACAACCCTGATATTTAAATTTAAACTGGGTTATTGCCACACCATCAGGGTTTTCATAAGGAATAACAATATCAATCTGGTGGTGGTAAGTTTCTACTTCACCAAAAAATTCATCCTCTTTCTTATGACCATCAGGAATTTGTGCTATACCAAATTTTACTGCCATATCGTCATTGGGAAATTTAAAAGCATGCTTATAAAGATAGTATTTATCTGCAATTTTAAAACGTAATTTAAGCTTATCTACTCCAACCTCTACAACTTCAGGAGCAAAGGCGGTATCTACATCCAGCAGCTCATCTTGATCAAGTGCTAAAGAGTAGTTTGTTATACTAAAAAGGAAAAGTATAGTAAATAGGGTGAATTTATTCATGTGTTTTCAGTTTATTTAAGTTTATTTAAGTCCAATGACCTTACATAAATGATTTATCATTCATAAAAGATATCATGGGTTTATTGATTTTAGGCGGAACAAAATATTGTTTATATGCGAATTGGACAGTGTATTTGAAGAAGTATTCCATTTTTCTTTGTTAGTATTTAAATTTTCATCAACACTGGAAATTAACAGATTAATATTGATCTGATTTTGATAGAATTGATCAATAGTCACAGTATCAGGAATTTTATTGCTTCCAAACAATATGCCATGTAAAGCATCATTGACCATCAGCTCATCCATTTGTAAGAAATAATTCAGTGCTAAAAACAATTCTGTTGACCTTTGCATATTGGCAAAGCCACTAGTTAACTGTTGCTGTATTGCTGTAGGTACAAGAACCCTATTTAGCATAGTCTGATAAATCAAGTTCTGTAAATCAGCAGCCTTATGCTGATAAACCTGTTGAATATCTGCACTCAATTCTATCAGCTCATTTGTCGATACAAGCAGTGCCTCCGAAGTTGTTATCTTGTCGCGCCACTCTTCTCCAGTAGACCAGTTTGATTGCAAAATTTTACTTTCATTGGCTCTTGACGCGGTTAAAAAAGTCAATCGATTGGGTACCAATCCATAAGTGCCACCTTTTAGTTGAGTAGAAATTTTATCCCCTACAATTGATAATGGACAAGATGTTTTTAGCACCTTTTCACTATTTTCGGCGAACAAATACAAATATTCCTGCTTGTCTGTCAACTTTCTTTCAAAAATCAACTCCTCACCATAAAACCCTTTGAGGTTAAAACTAAAATTACCAAAATAATTGGCCACACTATCATTTTTTAAATGAGTGGGTGCAGATCTGATATTTTCCCACCCAACATTGTCATAACACAATTTCAATGAACCCAATTTTAATTGATCCGCTACCAACAAATGATTAGGAAACAATCCAAACAAGGCACGCGACGACTCTAACTCCACATGTACTCCACAGGATTGCTGTGGATCACAGGCCATAATAGTCTCGCCTTCAACTCGATAGTTACTTTGCTTCTCAGCATTTTCAAGCAAATCAATATCACTGCCATTTGTTAAGTTATTTTGTCTGAACTCCGAGACCAACTGTTTGATCTGGGTTTTTACATTCTCCCATGATTGAATAATTTGTGTAAAGTGTGCATCCAGTATTTCCCGTTTAGGCTTTTCTAAACAAGGGTGGTTTTTGATTAAGTTTTCACCTTGACGGATAATTTTACTTATTTGACTATTTTGGGGATAACTTTGCATATAAGCTGGCCACCTGTCAGCAAACCACAATAGCGACTCCGCAGCCAAAGTCCACTCTAAAGGGTTTACTAACTGATGCGAATCATCAAGACAATCATTTTGCGCAACATTCGCATATAGAATATTGATGATTTGCCAGGATGGTAACCGCAAAGCCCTATCTAATGCCTGTTCAGTATCTATTTTGGTTAAAGAACCTGATAGTTCACGTATACTTGCTTCCTGCGTTGCTGCCATCACCATATCATTGATACAACCTTTAAACTGTTTATCATCAATAGGTTGCTGTGGGTAAGGAGCAAACTCCTCACTGATATTTAAACAAACCTCCAAATCATTATGAATTTTTTGTCTAAATGGTGTGACCATGTATTTTCTTATATTTGCTTCAATCATCTGATAAACCGTTACCAGATGATCAAAATCCGCAACAGTACTTTCAGCAGCATAATAAACTTTCAATTGATGAAAACTTGATTCAACCCACTGCGGAAGCTTTTTATCTATGGCTAGCAACTGTTGTTCTTTGGATAAAAACCAAGTATCATTTTTCTCAATAAACCTATTGATCGCTTGCAACTCAGCTTTTTTTAAATGTGCTTTGTGTAAATATAACTGTTCAGCAACTGCAAACCAACTCTGAGATGTTGCCATATAATGTTGCCTGGATTTATCTATGACAAACCTAACTATCGCCTGATAATAAAAAATATCTGATTGATCCTGAGATTCAATATATTGAACTATATGAGCCAAAGCTATTTTTTTATCTTCACTATCCTGCCATTTACCTATCGCAGCAAAAAAGCTGCTATCATCTAGGTTTAACTCAGTTGACAGGTTTTTTTCTGAAGTATCATTATCCTCAACAAACAGATCAAGGCTATTTAAAAACACATCATTCCATTGGATATCTTCCTGTTTGGCTATATCAATTAACAGCAACTCCCATACTTCATTCAGTTTCAGGTATATACTTAAGTCATCAGCCAATTCAAAAAAGTCATTGATATTCTTCTTGTTTATTTTAAAAATCTTCCTGTTTTCATTCCACTTTTTTGTGGTCATGCCATTGGTATAGCTGGCAAGAACTTGTCCTGAGTTGTATTGTGAATTAACAATTGATAAATTCATATTGGTATCAATTGCATTAATATCAGTCACATGATTTATTGCCGTTTGCCAAACATTTTGTGCTTGTTGTTGATTGCTGTATGAAATCAATATTTGCCACAGTATTTTTGATAATAATACCGAGCCTTCTACTCCGTAGGTTTTGCGTAATTGTAAAACCACCTGATTCGCAGAAATCAAATGATCAAATTCATTTTTGATTACTTCAACTTCAGATATCCCCTGTTCGGCATTGATCGATTCAACACTATTTACTTCAGCATTTTCCTGCGCTACCAGTGATGGAACAAATAGTGATAAAACTATTGAAATCAATAAATACAATGAAACAGAGCAAAACTTTGACATAACTATTAAAAAATATGGTTAGAAACGTATTATGCAACATATCCTTGCAAATATGAATTGGGTTTTACTGCATTTATGGATAAAATAGTGTTTTTTTTAATTCTGATTTTTTAACATGAGACATTTGAAGATTATTACAACGGGCGGAACCATTGACAAATTGTATTTTGATGATGCCAGCGAATACAAAATTGGCCAACCTGTCATTGGTGACTTACTCAACTCTTTTAATGTTGCCTTTAAATTTGAAGTCCTGTCCTTAATGAAAAAAGACAGCCTCTACATAAACGACGATGACAGAGAATTAATCAAACGGGTGATTGAAAAATCTGACGAAAAGCACTTCCTTATCACCCATGGAACTGATTCAATGGTAGCCACTGCCCATTACTTATCTGATATCCCAGGGAAAACCATCGTCTTGACAGGCGCGTTAACACCTGCAAAGTTCCAAAATACCGATGCTATTTTTAATATTGGCTGTGCCATCGCCGCAGTACAAACACTAGATCAGGGTGCATGGGTCATCATGAATGGTCTGGTTTGGCACCCTGATGAAGTGGCAAAAAATCGTGATGAAAATAGATTTGTGAAGGCATAACAATGGCACGAATCCTCTATGTACACCCTGAGAACCCTCAAGCCCGTTTGCTAAAGCAGGCATCTGAGGCCATTATACAGGGGCAATTAATCGTTTATCCCAGCGACTCTGGTTATGCCATCGCCTGGGCAATGGATAATATTCAGGCTCCCAAAATAGTGGCTAAACTAAAGCACATTGATGAACATCATCACTACAGTATTATTTGTCAATCCATTTCGCAAGTCAACGATTTCGCGCTGATAGACAATGTTGCATTCAGGTTAATAAAAAACCATGTACCTGGACCTTACACCTTTATTTTACCAGCTACTCGCAGGGTTCCAAAAAAATTACAACACCAAAAACGCAAATCAATCGGGGTAAGAATTCCTCAACACAATGTTGTTCAGGCATTACTGCAAGAACTTGGCGAGCCTTTTATGAGCTCATCATTAGAACTGCCTGATGTGGAAATGTATGAAATGGACTCTCAAGACATAGATGACAGGATTGGTCATGCCCTGGCTTATATCATTGATTCAGGTTATACTCCTATTGAACCATCAACAGTAGTAGAATTACTTGATGATGGGCCACAGATCATCCGAGCAGGAAAAGGAGTGATAGACTTTGTCTAAAGTACAAACCAAAACCCAGACGGTGGTACAATCCGAAATGCCATTTGCCATAGTAGAGGGGAAACCCTACACGCAAATGCCAACCGATTTGTATATCCCTCCTGAGGCATTGGAAGTTATTTTAGAAGCCTTCGAAGGGCCGCTAGATTTATTGTTATACCTCATTCGTCGACAAAACCTCAATATCCTCGATATCCCAATTACAGAAATAACCAAACAGTATATCGAATACATTGACCTGCTTGGCGAAATGAATTTTGAACTGGCTGCAGAATATCTGGTTATGGCAGCTATGCTGGCTGAAATCAAATCTCGCATGTTACTACCCAAACCAGCCAGCGAAGATTTAGAGGAAGAAGATCCTCGGGCAGAACTGGTACGACGTCTACAGGAGTATGAAAGATTTAAAAGCGCAGCCCTGGATATTGATGAGCTTCCCAGAGAATACCGAGATTATATAGTGACCTCTGCCTATGTTGAACAAAAAGAGCAATACCTCATCCCACCTGAGGTTGATATGCGTGATATTATCATGGCTTTCAAGGACATACTTGCCCGCGCTGATTTAAAAATATCACATGCTATTGAACGAGAAGTCCTCAGTGTTAGAGATAAGATGACGTCACTATTGGATATACTCAGAGAGAGACAATTTTTCTCCTTTGACTCATTGTTTAACCCGCTGGAAGGAAGACAGGGCGTGGTCGTAACATTTTTGGCTGTATTAGAGCTATTGAAAGCCCAGGTTTTAGACATTGTTCAAAATGAAAATTATGGACAAATTTACATCAAGTCATTGCAGGTCGAAGAATAACAGATGGAAATCAAACAAATTAAAAATATCATAGAAGCAGCATTATTGGCAGCAGGTGAACCTGTCACCATTAAGAGGCTGCAAAGTATTTTTGCCGAACAGGAACTCACTCACAATGACATAGCCAAAGCAATTGAACAATTGGTTCATGATTTTGAAGACCGTGGTATAGAACTGATAGAGGTTGCCAGCGGCTTTAGACTACAGACCAAAACCATCCTGCAACCATGGATATCAAAACTTTGGGAAGAAAAACCCAAAAAGTATTCCCGCGCACTGTTAGAAACAATTGCCTTAATCGCCTATCGACAACCCGTAACCAGAGGGGAAATTGAAGATGTTAGGGGAGTGGCTGTTAGCAGTTATATTATCCGCACACTGATGGATCGGGACTGGATTCGGGTACTTGGCTATCGAGATGTGCCTGGCAAACCAGCCATGTTTGGTACCACCAAAGAGTTTCTTGACTATTTCAATATGAAATCCTTACAAGAGTTGCCGACACTGGCCGAAATAAAAGACATAGAAACCATCATGCCAGAACTGGATTTTGGAGTCGATACTAACAAACACAATAATGATTCAGGCAAAAATAAACCAGAAAACAGCAACAATGCCTTTCAGAAACAATTCAACCAAGACAAAAATAATGAAGAAGAATAACACAAAAAATCAGGAACAGGACAATAACAGCAATAAGCCTGCCATCAGTAAAGAACGCATCCAAAAAGTTTTGGCTCGAAGCGGTCTTGGTTCTCGCCGCCAAATAGAGAAATCTATAAAGATGGCACAAATCTATATCAACGGTAAACTGGTAGAGCTGGGACAAACCGTGGTTGAGGGCGATATTATCAACTGGAAAAACCGCAAATGGGTTATAGAAGGCAAGGCACTGGATTTCAAAATCATCATGTACAATAAGCCATTGGGACAAATTTGTACCCGTAAAGATGAAAAAGGCCGACCCACAGTATTTGATGATCTGCCAGAACTTAAAGGCCAACGCTGGATAAATATTGGTCGGTTGGACATCAACACCACGGGCTTATTATTATTTTCCACCGATGGTAACTTTGCCAATCACATGATGCACCCAAGCACCATGATTGATCGTGAATATGCCTGCAGGGTATTCGGCGATGTCGATCAGATCAAATTGGATAACCTGAGAAACGGAGTAGAACTGGAAGATGGCAAAGCCAAGTTCAATGACATCCAGGCAGCTGGCGCGGGTGAAAGTAATCAGTGGTTTCATGTGGTCTTGCTAGAAGGAAAAAATCGCGAAGTCCGTAGGTTATGGGAGTCGCAGGATCTAAAAGTTAACCGCCTCAAACGTGTGCGTTATGGCGGTGTGTTTCTCCCAAAAAAATTGCGTGCTGGCCAGTTTCAGGAATTATCACAAGGTGAAATAAACATCCTTATGCAAGATGTTAAATACAAATCAAAAGATGCAGAGTTAATTGCCCGATTTTTGAAGTAGGGTGTTGTATTAATAACCATTTAAATAATATGCCTGATAACTTGCGAAAACTAAACCAAAGAACACAAACACACAAATACTGGCTTGAGCTTATGGCCGCATCAAACTATGTTGATGAAAGACCAGATTGTTATAATAACGGGCCACTGGTCGTATTATTAGAAACACGCGTAGCCACATTATTGGGCAAAGAAAAAGCCCTGTTTTTTCATAAAGGTGTAACGGCACAGTTAGCTGCCCTCAAAGTGGCAGCAGAGACAAAAAACAATCCAAAAGTAATCCTCCATCCGCAAAGTCACATTGCAGGTGATGAACAAAATGCTTATCAGGCATTGCTTGGTTTACAGGGCATTGAATTAGGAGAACATTTTCAACCGTTCGATTACCAGAATCTATGTCGGATTACGGAAACTGTTGGCTCTCTTGTGGTTGAATTACCATTAAGGCATGCAGGGTTTAAGTTAACGCCATGGGAAGAACTGTTAAAAATGCAGGCCTGGGCCAAACAAAAAAACACCCATTTTCACATGGATGGAGCTAGACTGTGGGAGTCCACTCATTACTATAAAAAATCTTTAGCCCAAATTGCAGATTTATTTGATTCTGTTTATGTCTCTTTCTATAAAGGACTTGGCGGATTAAGTGGTGCTGTTTTGGCAGGTTCTGAGGAATTTATTAACAGTTGTAAAGTTTGGAGAAGTCGATTGGGAGGAGATTTGTATTCAGCTTTCCCCATGTTGCTTACTGCACTTGATGGATTAGATAATAAACTTACCTTGATACCCGACTGGGTCGCAAGAGCCCATGAAATAGCCACCGAGCTTGACGCCTTAAACAAGGTCACCGTTGATACACCACATACCAATGGCTTTGTGGTCTTTGTAGAAGGCGACATTAAAACACTAAATACAAAATTGAAAATATTAAATAAAAAATTTGATATGTCTTTAGCTTATGGTTTCAGAACCACGGCAGTTCCTCATATCCAAACTGCCGAGTTACAAGTTGGCCCTGGTGCAGAAGAAATAAGCACCAGAGAAATTGTTAACTATTTTAAAGAACTAGTCAGTTAAAGTGCTCATAGAGTCTGAGCTTTAGGCAAATAACTGTACATGGTAACAACCACACTACTGTCATCCAGAACATCCAGCAAAAACCCTTCTCCAGAACGTGAAGCGCCTCCAAACCAGGTTCCACTCATCCAGCCCTTAGACATGATGTTTTCAAAACCCTCATCAAAACATTGCTGAACGGCACTATTGTTTACCAGACGAAACAAATCATAACCTCCATTACCAAACTCCAAGTCATCTACCTGTACAAATGATTGATAACTCATGATTGCCTGATTACAGCCAATAAATTCAAGACTCAACGAGCCCCAATCAACAGTTGTAATTTCATCCGCATTAAAATCAGCACCAAATGCCCCGCCTCTGGTTGTCGAGAGGTTTTTTACTTCAATATTGTTACCGCTGATCTCTCCCACTCCAATAACCCAATGTTGATTAGCTGCCGCATCTGGTTCAGCTGGTACATCAGCTTGTTTATCAAGACGAAGAACAAACGTAGCACCATTGAGATTGCCAGCCCCTACAGAGACCACTGTCTCTTTAGAACCATTATTTAAATTAATTCTAATCACGCTGTTCGCCTGTGTGCGGTCACTGGCAACTAAAACATAATTGTCACCATCTTTAGTCATACCTGTTGGACGGTTAACAGATACAAAATTCCCCATGAAGTTACCATTGCTATCGTAACGTAAAATAGCATTATTCCTCCATCCTGTCACATACATTTGATTATTATGAAAAACGATTGATCTCGGAGCATCTAGCCCTCCTGCTCCAGCAGATACTACTTCGGTAACAGCTAAGGTACTCAAGTTGATTTTAATAATGTTGTTAGAATCAAAACCAGGAACATACAATTGTCCATCTGGACCGATGCTGATACCAATATCCAGACCACGAATGAATTGCGTTGAAACCGGTAAAATAGTTTGAATCTGTTGCCAGTTATCGGGGTTTATTTTAACAATTTCATTTTCAGAAAAACCACCCAAAATTATATTTTGCTGCGAATCAAATGCTACCGCCAGTGGGTTCTCAACCAGATGAGGTTCTACAACAGAAGTTGTTGGGTCATCTCCTAAAACGACTGTTGCCTGTGACAATGTTTGCCTGTCAAATTTAACAAGTTTATGATTTTGTTCACTAACAACAATCACATCTTTATTCTTATCCACAAAGATAGCTTGTGGGCCATCAAGCACAGATTGTGAATCAAGATCTCTAATAAAAGTACCATCACAACCATCATAGATTTTGACATTATCACTAAACCAACTACTGACAAGAAGTAATGAATCACAATTTGGGTTACCTAATTCTTGGCTTTTAACCCCAAAAGGAATTACAATTAGCATGACAATTAGTAAGGAAGTATTTATTTTTATATGCATAAGTTATTCTCTTATTATTAAATATTGAAGCCATAATGATAGAAAAACCAGGTATAAAATACCTTCGTAAAACCTCTTTTTTAACCACATTGCAGACAATTGAATAAAAACGGCAAAATATATCAAATCGGAAAGTGGCAATTTAGCACGGAGACAGCCGTGCTTAAATCAGCAACAGAAAGTATATCTCTGCCTAAATTACTGAGTCGATTGTTATCATTATTGATAGACAATAAAACACGAGTCATCAGTCGTGAAGAATTAATTGACAGCCTATGGAAAGATAAATACGTCAACGAAAATGCCTTATCACGAACCATTGCTGAGTTAAGAAAAGAGCTACATGACTCTGCTAGCCAACCACAATTCATCAAGACATTGCCTAAAAAAGGCTATCAGTTTATTCACCCTGTTATTGATATTCAGGAAAAACAGAAAAAACAAAAAAGCAATCAAATATCAATCTTATTCACCAGCCTTTTAATCATTTCGATATTTTCGGCTTTTTATTATTTCTTTAATCGGCAACAGCCATTTTCAGACTTAAGCCAATCCCTAAACAAAGCACATAGGATAACTGCAGAACCAGGCATGGAGCATCAACCTAACATATCTCCTGATGGTACAAAAGTAGCTTACAGCACTATGAATAACAACCACTTGGCAACCATTATTTATGATATACAAAAACAAAAACAGATACGTTTAATCAGCAAAGAAGACGCATCATTGAGTTCCGCTGTTTTTTCGCATTCTGGCGATGAGATCATAATGGCTGCCAGCGGTATAGACATGAAGCCACAATGTCAATTGCTGTGGAAAAACCTAAACACTGGAGATGAAAAACTCTTAGCCAGTTGTGCCATAAAAAGTGGGTCGGTTATTTTGGCCTGGTCTGCCGATGATAACACCGTTATTTATTCCGCTATAGAAACGCCCTCTGGTACGGCAGCATTATGGGGAATTGATTTAAATAGCTTGCAGAAAAAACAGCTTACTTTCCCTAAATCTGTCGATACTTTTGATGTCAGCCCCAAAATCAGTCCCAATGGAGAATTTTTAAGTTTCAGCAGAGGCAATCATTTGACGAGAAATATTTATATTAAGAAAATGGATAATATCAAACAAGCGGCTACTGCACTTACTGACAACAGGCATTACACCGTCAGTCACGATTGGTTTGATGATCTACACATTATTATGGACTCCGATCAAACTGGTGAACGCTTGTTGTGGCTGTTAAATATTGAAAATGGTCTAACACAATTGGTGGGTGCTCGTGGGGCACAGTTCCCTAGTATTGATAAATCAAGAAATACATTGTCTTATCAAGTGGCGCAATTTGATGCCAATATTTGGATGCTGGATATAACAAGTGGTCAAGAAACAAGAGTCATCAATTCCACAAAATACGATAACAACCCAGCCTTTGCACCTTCAGGTGAGAAATTTGCTTTCACTTCTAATCGACAAAACCATGGCATTATTTGGTTATTTGATTTCAATACAGGTAAAGAAAGCAAATTATTCGAAATCCCCAATACCAAACTCACTCGCCCCATATGGTCCAGTAATGGCAAAAAGATACTGGTCACTGCCAATAATCAGGACGGTTTATGGAGCTACGAATTCGATATGAGCACAGGCAACTACCACAAATTAAAATTTGCTGCCGAAAATTTTGCTGCCATCTATATAAATAACAACATATACGCCATGTCCAAACCCATTCACGGAGAATCCACCATCTTAAAATTAGATACTTCAGGAATAATGACACAACTCAATATCAACGGTATCAGCCGTTTTATGGCAACCGCTGATAATAAACTAGTTATCAGCAAGGCCAATAAGAATGGTCTCTTTCTTATTGACCAGGATGGCTCAAATGAGGAGGTCTTACTCAAAGACTTCCCTGCCGCGTCACTAAACCACTGGAGCAGCACACAAAGCCATGTTTATTATCGCGATACTTATACTAAAGACCAACAAACCGTATTAGCCACCTGGAAAATCGATATCAACACACTTTCAAAAACAAAGGTAAGCCTGTCATTTCCTGATTGTGTTGGCCCATCAATGAGCATTAGCACCGATCAAAATAGGATATTAATCACCAAAACTGATAGCGCGGAGTCTGACATTTTTATGACCACTCTTGACTGAAGAAAATAATGACTTAATTATGTCAGATGAATTTACATTGGGGAAAATACCGACTGATGGTTTTAAAGTCTCTGCTACTACATTGCCAATGAATTTGATTGTTTTTATCTTTTGGTGTGAAGCTTAACGTGCCCTTATCTATACCAGATTTTGCTGTATAGACAACACTGATTCTTCCGCCTTTACTGATCCAGACCGATCGAATAGCATCGGTTGCAAATTGTGTTGGTCTTGATATTCCCAGATCATCATTAGTGTTTGGGAATTGACCATTCGTCATGTAATACTCAACCACCTGAACCTTTAACATCGCCATTGTCTGAAACCCTTGAGAAATATAACTCGCATTTAAGGCAGACTGAGCGGTTATTTTTTGTTGAGCCATCATTTCTGCTTCTATTCTCTGTTTTTCAGCTAAATTTTCAGTCACAGTATTTAAACTGTCAATTTGCTGGTCTATTTTTTTACTTTGCTCTTTGGTTTCGTCCATCTGTTTAGCAATTTCATGCAACTGTTCATCAACCAGTGATTCAGTTTGTTGCCTCTGTTGTTGCATGAGCTCATTTTTTTCATCCACTTGCTGTTTCAAAGCTGATATTTCCACTTGTAACTGTTGCTGGCTGTCTTTACTTTTCTGGTCACTCATATAATTATAAATAATCATTATAATTAACAGGGCAACGATTAATTTGGCTAGATTCGCATTCAAACTCTTTATTCCTTAATTTTTAAATTGCTAAATTATATCACAGTGTTTAAAAAATATGATGATGAATAACTGCTATTAAATAAAGTTATTACTTTACATAATATTAATTTGCTTTATGATGATAATCCATGACTAAACAAAAATCCATTATCATATTAATCAGTGTGATGCTGATATCAATGCTGGGCACTGCGGGCATCGCCTTACCCTATCCTGTGTTGGCCCCCTATTTTCTGGACTCCCCCGTCAATGAGTTAACCCATTTTATGGACATTCATCCCAAAGTTTTGTTAGGTATCTCATTAGCAATCTACCCTTTAGGGTTGCTATTTGGCAGTATGTTTATCGGTGCCCTTTCTGATCATTATGGTCGTAGATATATTTTGCTAACAACCTTGTTTGGCTCAGTTATTGGTTATTTATTAACCGCACTGGCCATTGTTTATTCATCATTTCCTGGTTTCTTACTGGCTCGTTTTCTCACTGGCGTTTGTGAAGGCAATATTTCTGTCGCACGTGCCATCGCAGCCGAACTGCATCCTCATATTGATACCACCAGAGCCATTTCCATGGTCTATGCCTCCACCTATACTGGCTGGTTGATTGGCCCAGTGATGGGTGGTTATTTAATGGTCTTTGGTGTTGCCGAAGTTTTTGCCTTTGCGGCCATTGGCCTGGCTTTAGCATGGATAATGGTGTACTTTGTCATTGAAAATAAAAATACAATCGAAAGCAAAGACAACAAAACAGCTGAGATTCCGTTTTGGCAATTGATTCGTCAACACAATTCCTTAACTTTAATCAAGCACAAAGAACTGATGCCAATATTTTGGTTTTATTTTCTCTACTCGATGGGCTTAAATGCCTTTTATGATTTTTACCCTGTCTGGTTTGTAGATGAATATCAAGCCGATAGCAAGACCATTGCCAATGCAACTGTTATGTTAACCATTGCTATGATCTTCATTAGCAGTTTTGTAGTAACAAAAATTAATCGGTTATATGGAGAAATCAAAGTCATGATTGCTGGCAGCCTGATATTAACGCTATTATTAGCCTTACAACCATTTATGAGCCTATCCCAGACCTATACTATTTTCATTTTTATTGGTGGTAGCATAGCCATTGCCAACAGTATGATCCCTATCTATTTATCCAAGTACTTTGGTCATTTAGGCCAGGGTAAAGTAATGGGGCTACAGGTCAGCATATTTTGCATTACCAATGTCATTATAGCCATTATTGGAGGGCCATTAACCATTCTTAACAGTAAGGTTATTTTATTGCTGGGAGCATTATTTATTGGTAGTAGCTCGTTGTTGATGTTTTATCATAGAAATGGGCAAAACCAGATGATTAAACTCAAAAACCAATCTAGCTGCCCATAAATCATTAAAACAAGGTTGTTAATTTGCTCAACATTCGTCTAAACAGAAATACCCTTTACCTGTATTTTTGGCATTATACATTTGTATATCTGCCTTTTTAATCATGTCCGCCAGAGAAAAAAGAGCAGTAGTTCTTGTACTAATCGCTCCAATACTTGCACTAATGTTAATTTCATAGCCTTTAATTTCTCGAATTGATGAGATACTGGCAATAATTTTCTTCGATATTTTTTTGAGTTTGGAATTGCTTTTCATATCATACATATAAACAACAAACTCATCTCCCCCTAATCTACCAATAATATCATTTTTGCGAACACATCTCGACAATACATTGGCTACCTCACACAAAACCATATCGCCAATGGCATGACCATACAGATCATTAACTTTTTTAAAGTTATCCAGATCTATAAACATGACCGAAACCTGAGCATTATTTTTTATCGACAACTTGTGTAAGCTCTTACCAAGTTCAAAAAACAGGTTGCGATTCGGCAATCCTGTTAGGGGATCATGATAAGCTGCGATTCTAAAAATTTCATTGGTAATTTCAATGATAGAAACCATTATTATTTTGCCATTATCAAAATACAGTGTATTCAAGCCAACTTTAACTTGAATTTCTTTTCCATTTTTCTTTAAAACAGGCAAAACCCGCCCCTTACCCATGGCGTGTGGATTTGACAGTTGTAAATAACTTTCCTGTAATTTTTTGTGTGATGCAACGTAACGGTCAGGTATCAGATTATCAATTAAACTTCCTTCTATCTCACCTTCATTAAAACCCAACAACTCTTCTAATTTTGGATTTGCAAATATTACCCGCCCTCTTTGATCAGACAATAACAGACCAATAGGTATTGTACTCACGATTAATTTAAACTGTTCATCGTTCATTTCAATCTTACTCATTTTCACCCCAAACTTGTTAGATAAAAGTACTATTCCCCTATATATTATAGCAATTTTTTAACTTGTTAAGTAATGAAATAAGTTAGTAACTGATACACTGATGATAAGCATCAAGATTATGTTTTTTTATCTTAATATTAATAGGCAGATTTATCCGTAATTTTCACTTATCTTTATTCCATCTTATGGCATAAAAAATGATGACGACTCACAATGTATTTATTCAAAGCCATTAGCATAAATTGTATCATTGAAAAAAGCCCGACACGGCTGTCCAGAAGCCTTAATATCTATGTCATCAATATACCAGCCATCTGCTGTTACAAAACCATCTGATGTTAATCTGAACCTCATTTGCATCTGTTGCGCATTTGCTGGAACAGGTACTGAACGTGTAGCATGCTGCCATATTGGCTGACCACTACAAGTCATAATTTCTTGCCAGCTACTGTTATCAAAATTAACTTCTACACGACCAAAATCAAAACCCGCTTCTGTATCACACAAATGATCAAAACCAACTTCCAGACTCATTGCTCCAGCAATATCAATATTCGCTGATGTCAGTGCTGTATTAATATTATTGGCATAATCTAAATTAGGGCTATCAGTCCAGGAATGACTGGGACTGGCTGACTGTTGGGTGACAATAGACCAGAAAGAATCCGCAACCCAGCCATTGCTGCCAGACTCTATATCATCAGTAAAGATTGAACAAAATGGCTCTAGTTGAATATCTTGATGAGTTGCCTGCTGCTGCATAATTTCCACCGCATCAATCATCTGCATAGCAAAACCCTCGGCATTAACCTCTAACACATCAGTTACAGGAGGAACCAACATAGAATAATCACCTCCCATATTCGACAGTGACACCGAATGGTTGATGGATAACTGCACAGCATCAATGCCGGCACCTGTGATCGCATTGGTGACACGTCCATTTAATGTACCAACCGTATTGCTACTGACAATATTTAAAAACTGCGAATAAATTGCACCCTGTTTATCATCATCATCGGTTGCGACAGTATAAATAATGTGCTCTCCATTGGCTAATTGGTTGCTATTGATCGTGCCTGCAAATATTTCTGCTACCTGATCAAAGCTACCATCATTTGCGTTTAAGACCTGAGCACCTTGTTGCAACCAAGGCAAGTCATCAATATACATATCCACTTTTTGTATGTTATTTGTTGATTGAGCTCCATGAGAATGATTATACCGGTCATCATTGGCCGTGCCTTTAATAGATGCAAGCTGATTGGTCAAAATGTAATTGGGAACGATTGCCAGGTTTTCTATATCTGGCCCCAAAGGAGCAATATAAGGTGTACGCGCAACACGACTGACATACAGCAATGCCTGCAAATTATCGGGAAAAATACTGGCTTCAAATGTGGCACAATCCTGAAAAAAAGCAGTGCCTAACTCAAAAGCTAAAGACGCGACACCTAACTCCCCATAAGTGGTATCAACCGATGATCCTTTTGCAATGGTTAAGTCGCTAATAGGCTCAGGCGTATAACTATTAAAAAATGCCACTCTTCTACCAAACGCTCGCAATTGGGCAACATTGGGCGAATCATTACTGGTAAAGCCCCAAGGCCACAATATCAATTGACTAAAGCTATGAATATCCAAAAAAACACCAGGCGTATCATCTGGTGCTACATCCGTTAGTAGTTCGCCTCGATTATCTGCATAAATATTTTTTACATGCGCTACAACAGCATCTATCTCTGGTTCAGATTCAGCAGATGCTCCAGGAAAGACCTGCGCACACTGATCGTTACTATTTTGCCACAAAAAGGGATAATTACGATTCAGGTCTGCGCCTCGGTCATTACTGGTAGGCGAACAATAAGCTTGATTGGTATTTTTACGCCACAATATCCCTGTTTCGGCTTTTTTTCTTCCATCTGGGTTGGTATGCAATAGTAATTGAATTTCCTGATGATCCAGCATCCATCTCACATCAGAATTGTCTTGATATTGTGCCAGTAAATATTCAGCAAAACGGGTGGCCAGTTCTGCTGTTGTATATTCGCGCGCATGTATTGCTGTAGTAATAAAAACAATCGGCTTCTCTTTTATGATATTTTTATTGGTGATTTTTAACACTTTTAAATCATAACCACTGCCTGAATCGACAGTTTTTTCCCAACTATCACCAATATCAATTATTTCAGTCAGGTCGGGGAAATTTGCAACCATTTCATCCATTCTGGCAAATGTCCCTTCAACAGTTGAATAACAACTAAAACCATTGATTACACTTGCACCTTTAGTTGAGTTTTGCGATTTTAAATTTTTATTTTCAGTAAAATATTTATTTTGTAATGGAGTATCAATCCTTATCTTTACCCCCAGAGACTGTATTTCTTTAAATTCCTCTTCATCCTCAATCATTACAACGGCAAACCTTTGGTCTTGATTAACTTGCCACAATGCAGTTATCTCACTTAATTTCTGTACTTGTTGCTGCGATTCAAAATAGACTCTGACTATCCATGGTGATTGTGACTGTGGCGTCTCATTTAATATTTCAGAATCAATGGCATAAACAGTAAATGAAGAAAATAATAGTAAAAAAATCAATACTTTCATTATATTTCGGTAACTCACGATAATAATCAAGTCAGGATTATAGCTCATTTGGCTTTAATATTTTAGGGTGTTTTTCAGGCTAGCCATCTGCACTCCCAATAGTTTATGAAACCTCCTGACTTTGCTGGTCATTTTTTTTGTCTTCTCTGAGCAAACTTGTGAGCTCCATGCAAAAACCTTTACTGCTTTTATCATAAGCCACTTTTCAAGTTCAATATAAAAATGTTAAAATAATCGCAACTCTTCACCCCCGTCATTCCTGCGCAGGCAGGAATCTGTTGGAAAAGTGACTAGATTTAGTAGAATTAATCAGTCATACTTGTGAGATTACCGCTTTCACGGTAATGACTGGAAGAATGAGCCGTTACTAATAATCAAACCTATGATGAACAACAAAAACAACTACAGCTTTAAAACCGAACAACTGACCAAAGTCTATATCACGGGTGAAACGGAAGTTCATGCCTTGCGTGGAGTTGATATTGAGATTCCCAACGGTGAAGTCGTGGTTTTATTAGGACCTTCTGGCAGTGGCAAATCAACCTTTTTAAATATCATTGGTGGATTAGACAAGGCCACTTCAGGTCATGTTTATTTTCGTGGTCGTGATCTTGCCACCTATAGTCGTCGTGAACTGACTTATTTTCGTAGGGAAAATATTGGTTTTGTATTTCAAGCCTATAATCTTGTGCCCAGTTTGACCTGTTTAGAGAATGTGGCCTTGGTCACTGAAATTTCCCCAAACCCAATGGATCCGAAATTAGCACTGCAAGCTGTTGGCTTAACTAACAGAGCCAACCATTTCCCTGCGCAAATGTCAGGAGGTGAACAACAACGCGTGGCAATTGCCCGAGCACTGGCAAAACAGCCTGAGGTGATGTTGTGTGATGAACCAACAGGTGCATTGGATAGCGAGACCGGCGTTGTGGTCTTAAAAGCTCTGCTTGATGTGAATGAAAAATTCAACACCACCTGTATCATCATTACCCACAATGCCATAATCGCGCAACTTGCTCACAGGGTTATCTATTTTGCAGATGGAAATGTCAGTCACGTGGCTGTCAACAAAGTAAGAAAACAGCCCGATGAGATTGACTGGTAAACATGGCAATGATAGGTGCTCTCAACAAAAAACTACTGCGAGACTTGTTTAAACTCAAGGGACAATTGTTAGCGATTATTTTGGTCATGGCCGCTGGCATCGCTTTTTTTGTTATATTATTTGGTGTGGTAGATAGTCTTAAATTAACCAAATCGACTTATTATGACCGATATCAATTTGCCGATATCTTTGCCTCATTAAAACGTGCACCAGAATCTACTAAACAGAGAATCAGTGAAATAAAGGGTGTTTCAGTCACTCAAAGTCGCGTGATATTTGGTGTCACTTTGCAGCTTGAAGATATGATAGAACCCGCCAGTGGCAAAATTATTTCATTACCCGATACAAAAGAGCCACTACTCAATAAACTCTATCTTAAATCTGGGCGCATGCTTTTCCCCAATGAAGAAAACAGCATATTAGCTGATGAAAGTTTCTTTAATGCCCATCAGTATAAGCTAGGCGATAAAGTCACTGTGATTATGAATGGTCACCGCCGAGCATTAAAAATAGTTGGTGTGGTTTTATCACCAGAATATGTGTATAGCATCGCACCAGGTGCGATGATGCCTGATCCAAAAAGATTTGGCATATTCTGGATGAGCCGTCATTCGCTGGAAGCCGCTGTAAACATGAAAGGCTCATTTAATGACATTTCACTCAAAATCGAAAGAAATGCTAACAAAGAAAACATAAAAAACCAACTAGATATTATTTTAAAACCCTATGGCGGATTAATTTCCTATGCCCGTGATGAACAAACCTCAAATTTTTTTGTCGAAAACGAACTCAATCAGCTACATGCCATGGGTATGATGGCACCTTTTATATTTTTAAGTGTGGCAGCATTTTTAATCAATGTGGTTATGTCTAGACTAGTAACAACTCAACGAGTACAAATTGGCATGCTCAAAGCTGTGGGATATACCAATATTGAAATTTCCATGCATTATTTGAAAATGGTATTACTCATTACTGGATTTGGTTCAATCATCGGATTATCACTGGGTGCCTGGATGGGTGCCGGCATGACCCATATGTATACCGAATTTTTTCACTTCCCTATCCTTAAATACAGCTTTTCAATTGAAGTGATGATATTTGCCGTGCTGTTTTGCACCATTGCCGCCATTACAGGCACCTTATTTGCGATTAAAAGTGCGGCAAGTTTGCCCCCAGCTGAGGCCATGCGACCTGAAAGCCCAACTGAATTTAAACCCAGCTTGCTGGAAAAAATGGGCATACATAAACATTTATCTTTCCTCAGTCGCATCGTATTAAGACAACTAGAAAGACGCCCTATCAGAGCGCTACTCTCAGCCGTTGGTATGGCTTTTGCTTTGGCTTTACTGATCTTCAGCTTTTTTATGGAAGATACCATGACGCATTTGATGGATGTACAATATGACATGACGCAACGTGAAGATGTTAACATCTCCTTTGTCGAAGCACGTTCAGCCCAGGCAATAGAAGAACTAAAAGTGATGCCTGGTGTTCTTTCTGTAGAGCCAATCAGAAATGTGCCTGTCTCGCTAAGATTTAAACATTATAACAAACGCAGCAGTATTACTGGATTGGTTCAAAACCCAGATCTTCGTAGAGTCATAGACAGTAAACTTAATCCTGTGCCATTGCCCTCTCATGGTTTGGTGTTAAATAAACAACTGGCAAAAATATTGCACATAAGCGTAGGCGATGTGCTTACAGTCGAAGTGCTTGAAGAAAAACGCCCCACTTTATACATTCCTGTGACTGCCATTACCCAAGAATACATTGGACTGGGGGCTTTTATGCAGATACGTGAGCTCAATAGAATATTGGATGAACCTCCAAAAATTACTGGCGCATCAATCATGGTTGATGATAACCACACTGCCATCTTATATAAAAAACTCAAAGAAATTCCCAGTATAATTGGCCTCAACATTATTTCAATATTGCGCATTATATTTGAAGAACTGATGGCAGAAAATTTATTGAAAATGGTCGGTATCAATATCTTATTTGCCAGTTTCATCAGCTTTGGTGTAGTATACAACACGGCTCGAATTGCTTTATCTGAAAGAAGTAGAGAACTGGCTACTTTACGAGTATTAGGATTAACCCGCAAAGAAGTGGCCTTTATTTTATTTGGAGAATTGGCAGTCATTATCCTCATATCCATTCCTATTGGCTTATATTTAGGTACAGGATTAGCAGCAGGTATGACTAAATCCTTGGAGACAGAATTGTTCCGAATACCCTATTACATTAACAACAGCACTTATGCCTACTCGGTGTCAATTGTGGTCATCAGTGCGCTTATTTCATTTTACCTTGTGTGGCGACAACTCAATAGTATTGACTTGGTGGCTGCACAAAAAGGAGTCGAATAATGATAAAAAACACCCTTAAGATTGCCCTTGCCGTCGCCATTATTGGCTTGCTTGTTTTTGCCTTTCTTCCCGAAAGAATAAAAGTCGATATCGTTCATGTAAGCAAAGGCGATTTATTAATCACCATGGAAGGTGAAGGCAAAACCCGTATCCACGATATCTATGTGGTCTCGGCACCTATGGATGGACGTATTACCCGCATCGAAATTGAGCCTGGTGATTTAGTCACCGCAGGCGTAACCACAATCGCCAACATGTATCCAGCCAACCCTATATTTTTAGATAAAAGAACCGAAACTCAGGCCAAAGCTGATGTAGAGGGCGCCAAAGCTGCCTTGTCATTAGCTCACTCACGAGTCAAACAAACCAAAGCGCAACTGGCCTTTGACCTGGCAGAATTTAAACGCACCCAAGAACTCTACAAAAACAATAATGTTTCACAAGCAGGATTAGAACGAGCCGAATTACAGCTCAAAACCTTACGCGCAGAACTGGAAACCACCCAATCCAATAAACAGGTGATGATTTCACGATTGGAAGCCGCCAAAGCCAGATTACTGCAACCGGAAAAAGGTCAACTAGCCAATAATGATGAAGGTTGCCAAATCTGCATACATTCTCCTGTTGATGGTCGTGTACTACGCATCTTACACAAAAGCGCGGGCATTATTCCCACAGGCACTGCATTGGTGGAAATCGGTGACCCCGCAGACCTGGAAGTCAATATAGAAATGCTCTCAACCAATGCTGTCAAAGTAAAGGTCGGTGACCGGGCTTTGATAAAAAGATGGGGAGGCCAGCAGGATATCAATGCCCGCGTAAAACTGATCGAACCATCAGGCTATACCAAGATTTCCGCATTGGGAGTCGAAGAACAGCGTGTCAATATTATTTTAAGCTTTACCGATCCCAGAGAAAAGTGGCAGGCACTGGGCGATGCCTTCCGAGTCGAGGCTGCTATTATTATCGACCAAGCCAATGATGTGATAAAAATCCCCTTATCTGCATTATTCAGGCAAAATGAAAGGTGGTCAGTTTTCAGCATAATTGATGGCACTGTTGAATTACAGACAGTAGAAGTTGGTCGCAAAAACGACCGCTATGCAGAAATCATCTCTGGGCTAAATATTCATGACCAAATCATTTCTCACCCAGGTAATGCGATAGATGTTGGGGTGAATGTTGAATCGAGGTAACCATTTTGATGTATAAATCACCCGATGAGTATGAAAAATTCAGTAGATAAAACTGTGCTAGCTTTTTGGGATAAAGGTCACTATTTTGTCTAATGTATTTTGAGAGTTAGTTAAACCAATGTATATGCATTTTAGATACATGTACTGCTATAAGCTGCTATCAGAATAAAGTTGTGGTATGCTGTAGAAAAGGATAGATGATTATATAATTAATTAATTCCAATGAGACTGCTCACCAATAAATCAACAAATACGGTAACTCTGTTAATATTTTTAGGTATTACTGGTGCGATACTCAATCTATTGAGAATACCATTTTTCCATGAGTTCGATTTAATGATCGCACCATTTATTGTTTTAATGGTTGCTATACATCGTGGACCTTATGCTGCTTTAGTTGTAAGCATCATATCAACCATTCCAATAGCTCTACAATGGAACAGCCTGTGGCCATTTTTACTATTTGGCCTGGAGGCCATCTTTGTTGGACTGCTTTTTTTCAGAATCTGGAAAAACCTGATACTGAATATATTTTTCTTTTGGTTATTTGCTGGCATGCCCTTAACCTGGTTATATCTTAATCAGTCCCAAGCTGTTATCGAGAGTCATCAAATAATATTTTTATTAGAACTGTTTATTAACGCCATTGTGTACGCCCATATTGCAACGATAGTCAGTGCCAGTGAAAAAGTATCACAATTTTTAAAAACCACAAAAGATACAAGTTCTAACTCCCTTAAAAAAAAATATGCTCATCAAATTTCTATCATTTTTGTCAGTGCGGGGCTATTAATAGCAATATTCAATTTACACAATAAAACCGACAAATTATATCAACAACAGCAAAGCAATCAAGATTTATTGCACTCAAAAATTTCAGGAGAAATGAAGACCGTCATTGTTTCTAAAATATCTAGCCTCAAAGAAGTTACACAGACTCTGGCTCTGGTCTGGAACAATAACGGTGTAAGAGTGAAACAATTGGCTGCTATTCATCAGCGCCTACCAGAGTTTACAACCATGATATTGGCTGATAACAATGCTTCAGTAATAGATTTTTCTCCTCCTGATTATATTAAAGACAAAAGTAAAGCTGGGCCTTTCTCGATATCGGATCGTAAATATTATCAAGTATCAATTCATTCATTACAACCTTATGTTTCTGGAGGGTTTGAAGGTCGAGGTTTGGGTAATGACCTAATTGCAGTTATTAGTTCAGGAGTTCCTTCCATTAATAGCGAGAACTTCGTGGGAATTGTACAAGGGGCAATGATACTGGGAAACTTTAAAACCCTCATTAAATTATTTAATGAATCACCAACCCATGTTGGCATCTTACTGGATCAAAACAATCAGGTACTTTTTTCATCGAAAGCACTGGGCTTTAAAGAACTGGAAGAAATAACACTGGATAAAGAGATTCATAATATCAACAACCAGAAGGTAATGAGATTAAAATCAGATTCTCGACCTAATGATAATATGATATATTATTTCAGAGAATCAGATTTTGACTGGGGCTGGAAATTGATAACATTACAAGAAGACGGGGTATTGGCACAATCAATAGAAAAAATATTGTTAATATTTGCAATTGCCTTAATATTGATGGCTATAGTTTCGGAACTTGGTGCATCACTACTCAGCTCTTTCTGGACTAAACAGCTAACCTATCTCACGTCAGCTGTACAATTCATTGGTACAGAAAAGAATGACGATATTACCTTTAAAAAAATGCAAGAATTGCCTGAAGAATTAAAAGTACTGTATAAAGCAATAGACAAAAGCAAAAGAGAAGTGACACGTGTTAATAATAATCTAAAACAGTTAGTAGACAACAAAACTCAAGAACTAAAAAAAGTTAATGAAAAACTTAAAATATCAGCATCACGTGATTACTTAACAAAATTATACAACCGCAGAGCATTTAACCAAAGATTTCTGTCAATATGGGAACACAGAAAAAAAGGAAAGCAATTGCTTTCTTTTATCATATTAGACATCGACTTTTTTAAAGATGTTAATGATAATTGGGGCCACCCTGCTGGTGATGAAGTTCTCATTCAGATTGCACAATACCTGTTGGCTATAGACTACATGAACATACATTCTGTATCCAGAATAGGTGGCGAAGAATTTGGAATCATTAGCCTGGAATATACTCACGAAAAATCAGTCTCAATTGCAGAGCACATTCGCTCAGAAATTAGTAACATAAAAATCACTGTGGAAAATAAGGAACGCAACAAGATTTTGAATATAACCATTTCGGCTGGTGTTGCTTCTATAAACCCGAACAAGGACGGTGTTGATAAATTATTCAAATTAGCCGATGAAGCACTTTATCAAGCAAAAAAATCAGGGCGAAACTGTGTCCGTTCAATTAATATTTCTTAAAATTAATCCTGTGGCATACTAAGATAGTCTAAGGGTAACTATTTTCATCATATCTAACCCGAAAATTTGAATTCGGTAATAGGATTAATAAGAAACTGATTCGCATTTTTTATTAATTCTGTTAAAATCATAAAGTAATCACAATACAAAATGTCACTAACAATTATTTAGCAGCAAATGAACCCATTTGAAACAGTAAAGCAACTTGAACTTGAACTGCATAAGCCTACAGTGCGCTCAAATGCTGAGCTACTTGGTTCACTCTTACATAAATCATTCATAGAATGTGGTCGATCTGGACGATTTTACAAAAAACAAGAAATCCTGCAAGAATTGTTAAGTGAAGAGTCAGGCATCTGCATTTGGGCACAAGATTTTATCGCTCAGGGTATTTCAGAAGGGATTATATTGCTCACCTATAAGTCTGCGCACATCAATACCGATGGAAAACTTTCTCACCATACCTACAGGTCATCATTATGGCAACACAGTCTACTTGGCTGGCAGATACGCTTTCATCAAGGAACGCCAACGGCTGTATTTAAAAAGTCAAACAACCTCCTAGAAAACTAATAAAACCGGCCATTCAGACAGGCCAACAGCATGACTGCCTTCTGTAAATAATTAGAAAAAGAATATTTCACTCATTCACAATGTTGATTTAAAACCTATAATTTGCCTGCAAACGGAAAATCCAGGCACTGTAATTTGGACTTTGCGTTCCCAGAGTAAGAACTGAGCCGATTCCATCGACACCAACACCATCAATGGCCCAGTCTTTACTGTAATACTTTTCATATTCAGTGTACAGTTTATAACCCCAATGGTCATTGACCTGATAATCAAAGTGAATCCTGGCATTTTTTAAATTGGTACGTAACGGCGAGAATGGCGCCTCGTTTTGATCTGTTTGAACACTGATATCACCTTTCGAATTTGAAGACACAAAATCTAAACCAAGGCTTACTTTTTTATTGAGGTTGGTAGAAAGTCCCAATCCAGCGGTGGTGATACTGTCTTTGGTGATGGCATTCCAAGGTATTGCATTCACTCCAGTTGCATTGACTAATTCTGCGTCTATATCATCTTCTGTTAAAAAAGCATATAAATTTATTTTTGTTCCCACCGCATAACTGAGATCAATCGTATAACTCTCCTCGTCACTTTTTTGCAATCCAATCTGTGATTCTTCATAATCATCTCTGGCATGGAAAAAACTCAGATTGATGCCCAATGCTTCAATAGGGTAAATATTAATTTCCACCTGTAAACGTTCTCTGTCACGATCTGCCTGGTTGAATTTTCGTAACAAGGGATGGTCGACACTACCACCATCGTCAGGTTGTAAATAATCTGAAATATCACGTTTTGAATCTTCAAACTTAATCCTGCCCTGTACTTGTGCATTTGGGTTTAATTTAATTTCACCCCATAAAGTTGTCTCCTCTGATTCTTCAACGGCCTGTAGAGTACGATCCAGATTTTCAAATTTTACACCTGTACTTAATTTAACCACTCTATGCGCTCGAAAACGTAAATCTGCTGAATACTTTTCTTTATCATAACTGTAAGGTCTATTTAAACGCCCTGCCGATGGCACTAAATCAGTCGTAACAGGTGTATAGAGATCGACAGGTGTTTTATTATCTCGTTCATCAAATTTTACTCGCGCGGTAAATGTCAGTTTCCTGTTTAACCGTGCAGATAACTTGCCTGACAAATTAAAGGTACTTGTGTCCACTTGTGCATCCAGAGATGTTCTTGGTAATTGAGCATCACTGAACAAGGGGTTGATTGAATAGGGAATAAATTGATCATCTTGACTCATTTCTCCAATAGATGCACTACCTGAAAGCTTTACTTTTGGAGATAGTGCAAAAGCTCCACTTACACTTAACTGGTAATATTTATTATCGGGTTCCAGAGCTGCACGTAGTGTTTGAGTGTTGGCGCCAGATGTAAAGGGGTTCTGCCAGGTCACGGAATTATTGGCATTATCAAACCAGGAACCAATAAGACCAATACGAACCTGACTGCGTTTACCAAGCCAAGACAAAACCATATCAATTTGATCCGTAGTAAAGTCAACGGGTACCGGAAATTGACTGGCATTATTAAAAAATAAGCCTGCAGCAAATGGCCGTGTGCCATTCTTTTTCTGTTTTTGATAATCAAACCTGTATTCCCAATTTTGAGCAAATTTCCAGGTCACTCCTGCATCCAATATCTTCCGGTGGGTCTTAAGCGACGTATTAAGCAACAAACCACCTAACTGAGTCATTTGATCTGTACTTACTGCCGGCACCCAATCCGTTGGCAGGGTGAGATTATCAGTTCCTGCACCCAGAAAAGGTGTTTGACTGCCATAACCACGATATTTGGATATTTCACTCCAGCCAAACCTATATTCATACTTGCCTTGATGGCCGCCATTTATTTCAAGTTGACGACTGTCTAATCCCAAATTATGCGAGTTAAGATTGAAGTAATAACCATCCGCATCCTGGTAATGGGCTCTGCCATCAATAGCCAAATACAAACCCTGTTCATCTTGACCACGAAAATCTGCAAAGCGCAGATCATCTTCACTAACAAAACCCAGACCAAATGCCACATCACCAGTCCAGCCCGAGTAATCAGGGCACAGCTTACATTTCCATTTACTGAAATCAGTATCATTTGCACTAGCGATTGAACTCAACCCAGCTAATACTATCGACAGCAAAATAAATTTGTTGAAAGTAGATTTTTGAATATTTTTAAATGTTTTCATAATTTATTCTTCTCTTACCACTTTTAATAGTTACTTTTAACGGCTAATTGTTGCACCCGAGGGGTGATTAGAACCGTGAACTTGCGAATGACAGTTACTACAAGACCTTCCTAATACAAATCTTGACTGAAAATTGCCACTTGCATTTTCACTGGTATAGGCCGTACTGGGGTGACCACTGGGAGAATGGCATTGTTGACACAGCAAAGGCGGGCGTTGTTTTAACATGGCTTGATGGTTACTTCCATGCGGGTTATGACATATCGTACAGTCTTCTGCTACAGGAGCGTGTTCCCATAAAAATGGCCCGCGTTTTTCCGCATGACAGGTATAACAAGTATCATTAATATTAGAACGGTTTAACAGTGAATCATTATTGCTATCATGTGGATTGTGACAATCAGAACATGACATTTGACCAAACCGCAGGGGATGGGCACTGGCTCGGTGTGATTCTGCCCGAGTTGTAGCATGGCACCCAAAACAAACCTGTTGTTGAGCCTGAGCATTAAAGACCCTATCCCGTTCAACATGCACCTGATGACAACTGGCACATGCCACATCTTCCTCTTCATGCACACTACCTGTCCAGCCAGTCCTGCCATGATTCTGGTGACAGCCCAGACAAACTTTATTCTGCTGAGAAGCTGGTATGTTAGAAGTTTTTCCGAAAGTTAACATTGGCTTGTCATCTTTGCCTTTTTTTTGAGAACGCTCATGATCCTTACCAGCACCGTGGCAACTTTCACATTGAGCACTGGCAAACGGAGATTCTGGATCTACTTGTGATGCATGTTTGGTTTTAAATATGGATAAAACTGGAAAATCTGATTCTTCATCATGACACTTAAGACAAGAGTCAGCACCTTTACGGGTGAAATCTTCAGCATACAATGGTGTCACAACTATAAGCAAGCCAATGATCAAGCCAAATCCTACTATAAGTTTGTTATATCTTTTTTTGCGGTTAGTGGTAATCATCACTTGTATATCTCTCAATTTATCTACAGGCCATTCTAAAACAATAATTAACGTTTTTCTATTTTTATTATTTAATTACACTTAGATGTTGACATGCGTCAATTTTTAAGCTAGCAGTCAAAATTTTCCTACTCTTATCTGTTATGATATATATAAAAATAAGAGGAGGAAGTTGTTGTGATAAAAAGAATTTTAATAGGTTTTATACTGCTTGGTTCTATACTTTCTTGGGTGGTTTGCGCATCTGATCTGGATGGAATTATTGCAGACTGTAATGATTGCCACGGACAAGATGGACTGTCAACTGAAAGTGATATCCCAATTCTGGCAGGTCAATCTTATCTGGTACTTGAAGATGCATTACTTGCCTATGCAGCCAATGAAAGGGTCTGTAAAGAAAGTGACTACCGACATGGAGATACCAGCCGACCAGCCACTACCATGTGTAAAATTGCTGCTGGATTAGGTGAAGATGATATTGAAGCCTTAAGTGAACATTATGAAGGTTTGTCATTTATAGGAGTTAAACAGGATTTTGATTCTGTGCTGGTGAAGAAAGGTACTGCAATCCATAAACGTCATTGCGAAAAGTGTCACAGTGAAGGTGGCAGTATAGCCGATGACGATGCTGGCCTTTTAGCTGGTCAATGGACACCT
>JAESTH010000040.1 GCA_016763695.1 Alcanivoracaceae bacterium | reverse complement strand
TATTCTATGGGTTGGTTATTATGGACATCATAGACTTTTTGCTGACTGGCTATACAGGAGTTAAAGCTCTGTGCATGGGTTGCTGAGGTGTTTGTTCCACTGGCTGATAAATTTGATTTTGCCAGATAAAAATAATCAGGTTCGTCCACGCTGCTACTGTCGTATGTCCACTTTAAGCCTTTCTTCTGGTATGTGGTGCCACAATTGGCATCATCACTGGCTAAACAGTCCTGAGGATACCACTGTAGATTAAATGGACTGCCGTTTTGTGATCTAAATAATCCATCTTCAGTTTGCAGGTTACTGTTAGTTACCTGATTAATAGAACAAACAAAAACATAATATGAAAGTGGGCGAGTTTGAAAAGGGATATCAAAATCAGGAGCTGAACACACATCACCATTATCCCTGTCTCTTATACAGGCATAGATCTTGAAAGCGTATTGCCCATTGACTTTTCTGCTCAGATTCAGACTGGCTGTACCAGATTCATTGGCCTCAACATAGTATGTTATTGCCGTCGTGGCGCTCCCTGGCCCATGGGTAATGGATGAAATAGGCTGTGTCTCTACAACCTTGAAATAATCAATTTCAAGGTTGGCTGCATTGGTGATATTTGCCAGAACCTTGCCAGTTGCTGTATTGCAACTATTTGTACCCGTTGGTGCTAGAATATCCGCGCCTGCTATAGTGGGAATATCGATATTTATGCTGACACCAGCACCACACTCGCCACTGTTGGTACAGGCTTTAACCTGGTAGTTGGAGCCGAAATAGTTATCCGCAGTTATCCAGCTGGATTGATTTGGGCTTGAGCCATAAGCTATTGTCGCTATTGTTGTGGCTGTGGGTGGTTGCGGAAATACCGGTTCTACTTTAAAGTAATCAGGCACGATGTGGCTGGCATCATTGGGATATGAATAGTCAAACAGTAATTTAAATGTACCATCAAAACTGGTATTATTAGCAGTGCCAGTCTCACCAAATTCAACATCAAGGTTGCTTACTTTACCCAAACCTGTTTTTACTGTTGCGGTTAACCAGTCTCCGCATGATTCTGGGTTATTTGCATCTGTTGTACAAGCCTGAACCTCAAAAGTAGCCAATGATGCACCCGCTATATTGACTGCTAGTGGTAACTGAAAATCGACAGGTATACTGCCAGAGCGCAATACGCCATTTACCTTAAGGTGGTAAAACTTAACACTGCGAACATCAAGGTCTAATTTTGACCAGCTTAATAAATAACGGGTCGAGTCAGGGTCTTTTATGGCGCTAAAGTCTGTTGCTGTGTTGGGTTTGCACATAGTTGGAAGCAATACTCTTTGTACCACAGCAGGATAAAGACATTCCTCAAGCGTGGTTTTTGTGCTGATCGTTTGCTTATTATTTGAAGACATAAGCGCCCATGCATCAACGAGTTCATAATAATGATCACAATATAAGGCATCTGAACCCTGCATATAGGTAAAGTGTGGAAATATGGTTTCATAATTAGGTGCTTGGCCATTCTCGGTGAAGGTTCGAACCAGTCTGAGCGAACGGTTATCTCTTAGACTTACCGCTGGTACTGTAGTGGTGCCATAAACTTCGGTTATTTTGGTGTTGTTTAGTGATATTGAGCAATCCCCTTCAAATTGGCTTATATCAATTGGACCTCTTATATCTGAGCCACTGAGGTTTGTATCTGTAATATTGTTGATGTTAGATATGATAGTTATATCTGATAACCGGCTATTTGTTGCCGTTAGTATTTTGATACTTTTACCAGCCAGTGAGTTAAAAAATGTATTGGTGAGACCTGGACCATTGCGGTGATCTGCATAGCTATTTAACACCAGTGTAGTCACGGTGTGATCAGGGAAAAACCCGCCTGCATTGCTGGTAATGTTGTTAAAGCTGGCATTGATATAAGTAATGCTTGCGGGTAATTCAGGAATTTTTGTTAAACCCATTTCTTTGATGAAAATGGTTTGTAGTGAGTCAAAGTCTTTAAGGGTGTTCAGATCGGTAATAGTGCTGATTTTAGCCAGGTGTAACCAGTTCAGTAATGGCAAGTCACTGAGTAGGCCTATCTTGGTGATGGCGTAATTCTTTTTTATATTCAGTTGTACTAGCCCTGTGAAGTTTGTTAAGTAACCCATATCTGCATCGGTCAAATTTTTTGCAGTACAGTTTAAGATAGTGATATCGGTCAACACTGTTGTATCGGCAAAACCCCGGGCTTTAACACAGCTGTATAATGCACTGCTAGTATCCAGATGAGCTACAGTTGAGCCTGGCTTTAATACGGGGATGGCATTGGGATCAGTCCAACCACTACCGCCTAATAATGCTTTGGTATTAGTGCTTTTAGCACTGGTTTGTTCATAGACCGCTCTGAGTTGTACCTGATAGTCAGCCTGCTCAAGCCCCTTAAACTTAATGCTTTGATGTAGCTTTAGTTTTCCATTGTTTTTGTACTTTGGGTCAACCCTGAAGTATTCATAACTATTTGAGTTTTTTGCTAGATAAACCTCATAATAGCTAAATGTGTAGCTGCTACCCTCTGGCAATGCTTTTGGTCTTTTCCATTTTACTTTCAGATTTTGGGTGTATTTGCCATTGTTGGTTTTGCCTTTGACTTTTACCTTTCTTGGCATTGGTAATGTGCCTGTACTTTCTGTTGGCTCACAACCTGCACTCTGACATATCCCTTGCTCAAGAGTTTCTCCTGAGGCTCTTGGGATGGGTTGCATCAATAGCCATAACCTGACTCGTGCTTCTATTTCTGCTGCATCATAAAACCCCAGCTCGGCCATGACTTCTTCTACAATGATTTGTCTTTGGTCATCAGGAATTGTTTGTGCCACGGTAACAGACAGGCTCAAACAAAGAGTCAATACGGTTATGATTTTTTTAAACATGTTAATTTTCCTTTAAGGTGTTTGTTTATTACTTGTTTATTCACTGCTTATTTATATACGCGTAAAATAACCAAAATCTTATTCATTTTTTTTGAAAATAATTAAAATATGATCCTTCTGGTTTTGATATCGCCCATTATGCCAAGTTAAATATCTTTGTCTATAGGAAATCTATGCTTCATTTGTAGGATATTTCCTACAAGATAGAGGTCTTTTACCTACATATCGCGATAAAGTTTATATTACTTTACTAATAAATCAAGTTTAATTTACACAACCGCCCATTTTAGGTCAGTACAGTTTTGCACTCACTACTGGATTGCTATGAATTGATATTTCCCCACGACTTGTTTTTTACGAATGCTGGTATTTTAATAAAGACCATTCTCGAAACGTGAGAATGCTGGAGGTTTTATTTATTTTTTTAATTTATTCAGGAAGCTAGTTTTTTAGCTATTGATTCGGGGGTAGTAGTATCGATTGAGTTAGTTCAAGGTGATTTTATTTTACCCAAAACCACTACTGAAAACCAAATTGAAACCAGTATAGTAAAGGGTAGTTAATTGATTTATTG
>JAESTH010000117.1 GCA_016763695.1 Alcanivoracaceae bacterium | reverse complement strand
GAAGTGATGTAATTGTTGTCTGCCAATTGCACTCTATCAATATGAAAAGGAATAGAGGATGTTGCTACTTCATCAGCGTCATTAAAAACTTCTTTTATGGCATAAACATAATCATTAATATCTGGCGAGACAACAATAATATCCTCTGGATTAAGATCATGGTTGTTGTTTAATACATCCAGAATTTCATCTTTGATAATTTCAACTTCTCTTAAGCAGTTGTGACAACTGTGGATTTTTATGCTGTTGTCAACTGGGCAATGTTTTGGGTTTTCGGATAATTCAAAAATATCTTGTTTTATACTGCCCAGTAAAGAAGATTGTTGCTTTTGTTGCTGAAAACTCATACTAAGGTCAATATCATGGTTTAAAAAGGCATCGAAAATCGCCATTTTGTTATAAGCTAAATTTGCCAGCAATGAGTTGCCAATATTATCTAAATACGCTAACTCAGTATTGAATAGTTTATCCCTCGCTATGGTTGCGCTGGGTTTTATGTCGAACCAATATTCATTGGGACTGGGATTAGTTAATAATAAGTGGATATCTTGATAATCTGCCAGCTTTAAAATGGTATCTTTTTGAATAGTGGTTAATTGCTCTGTTGCAAACAATATGATCTTATTGGGTTTTTGTTTAAAGTCTGTAGCGGGGTTAAATTTTTGCAACAATTGTATAGGAGATTTTTCTTTGAGAATAGTTAACAGTATAATCCACATATCTGCTTGCCATTCCTGGTCTTTTTTAAGCTGAAATAGCCCATTGTCCCAATCATTAATTAACTCAGGTCTTTCATCATTGTATTTCAACAGTGTTTGTGCAATTTTTTCAGATAAATTAAAATTTTCTAGTGCTGATTCTTTTCTTAATGCCCCAAACTCTTCTGAATCATTGATTAATTGATATATTTGCCAACGTATGACATCATTTGAAAAAACATTTATACTGCTATTTGATTCTGCAACATTCTTTAATATTTCCCAATTAAAACTCAGTGGCATGATAAATTTTATCTGTGTGCAAATACCTAAATCACGTGCCAGCGATTTTTGTAACCACTGTTTTGCTGAGTGATTGGGCACCACTAGCCACGTTTCAGTAAATACTGAGTTGTCATCTATCAGTAACTTTAATAAATTAACATAAAGTTTTTTATAGCTGTCATTTGTATATAGTTTAATCAATATTTTCTTGGGTTGATGAGTTCCTTTTATTCTAACAAAAAAAAAGGTTGGCAAGTCCAACCTTTTAAATCTATTTGTTTATTTGAGTATTTATATGGAAGATGGTAAAAAGTAATATTCGCTGCCTTCATGTCCAGCGTGTTTTATGGCACTGTATTCTGGCACTTGTTTTAAACCAGCCAGACTCGATCTTAGACTCACTTGTTGTGACATGGCTTTGTATAGTCGATAACCTTCCATCACACCATCATTTTCATTCAGCATATCCAGAAATGCTGATGCAAATATTGAGTGACCATTGCCACCACTATCCAGAATTGGCTGCAAACCACCTGAAGTCAATACTGTTCTGGCTTTTACTCTTGAGGTAAACAATATATCTTCATTGTCTACTTTATCTGGCAATGGTGAGATTGATGAGCCTGATAAAGTACCAGAATAGCAGGAATCTGCCACTATCATGACATGTTTGGCTTTCATCTGTGCCATAAAGTCACTGATGGCTTTATTGGGAATCCAGCTTGATTTATCAGTACTTGAAGCATTGGTAGGAATCCAAAAACCCTCTTTGGTTTTTTCATCAATCAAACCATGACCAGCATAATAAACCATTAGGTTATCATACTTACCTAATTTATCCTCAAATTCGCTTAATGCCTGTAGCATTGTTATTTGTTTGGCATTGGTTAATAGTTTAACTTTATAGCCGTATTTGTTCTTTAACACATCTGCAATTTTTGTTGCATCCTGCACTGCTGTGGTCAGGTTGTCGAAGTTATCATAATTATTATTACCGATCACTAAGGCATAATAGTCACCCAAGTCATCTCTGAATCTACGGGTAAACAACTCATCAAAATGTCTCGCCTGGACTGGATCAAATCTGTTTCTGACAGCCACAAATTGCTCTATATTTTTACTGCCATCTTTTCTTACCGCAACAATATTTACTGGCGTATCTCCAGTTTGCAAGTCTACAGTACCTTCAAATACCCCGCCATCAGTCATGGAATCTTTGATGTCTATATTATTTACTTTGAGTGCAATCACACCTTCAGGAGGAAATACCGAGCCAATGATATTTAATCTCATGTCATTTGGCTGCATGGGAATTGTCCTTATCCCTCTGGTTAAAACCACATCTGGAGTAATGATATTTATACCAGTCTCATCGGTGTTTTGAGCCACGTCTTTATTAAGTGCGTTATCAGTTACTTTTGTAACTAAAGTGTTTATCACTTTGTTTTGTTTATCTAACTCTACATTTTTTTGTTCTATTTCAGATTTTAAATTGGCAATTTTCTGTAAAACTTCTTTATCTCCTTTATTTGATTTTAATTTAGCCTGTAAGCCCTTCAGTTTTAAATCTGATTGCTGAACATATTTTTTTGTGAGATCATAGTCCTTTTTAACACTGGTTAATTGTGCTCTTAATGATGAAATTTCTTTGAGTAATTTTATTCTCTGGTGCTCTTTTGCCCGTCGTTCTCTTAATTTTTGTTCTGTTACTAACTCCAGCTTTGAGTCTTTTATACCTGAGGCCTGTCTATATAAATTTATTGCTCTGGTTGCATCTTGTGGCACCCCTAATCCCTGCTCATATAAATTACCTAAATTTAACATAGCAGGCGTATAATCCTGATCAACTGCCTTTTGATACCATAATGCTGCAGACTCATAATCAGGTGTTCCATTTATGCCTCTTTCATATAGTTCCCCCATGTATGACTGGGCTTTAGGGTTGCCACTCTGAGCCTCTGGTAACCATATCTTTGCTACGCTTGAAAAACTGGCTCTATCATAGGCTACGTATTCACCACCACGCAGAGCACAATCATGCGCACTTAATCGGGCTGGTTTTCTTGGTGCCATATAGGTATAATTTTGCCCCAACTGTCTCACCTGTGGAGGCAATAAACAATCAACAATATACAGTTGGTCTGGTGTAATTTGACCTTTTTCCACAGTCCGCGCCACTGGTACTCCCCATGCCATTACTAACATGCTTACCAAGCTTAACAGTGATGTTTTATATATTTTTATATTATTGTGTTTTTTCATAATTTTTCTCAATGAGTTAATAACCCCTAATCCCGATATAGAAAATATATTTATAAGCAGATTAGGGATAACTTAAAATTCAAATCTGGCACCAATGTTAAATGTACCTCGACTAAAGCCCTGTAAGCCAATGATACTTCGATAGTTTATATAAGCCTGTTTTCCGTTTGCGGCTATGTATACCAAGCCCAAACCTGCTGATCCGTATGTTCTATCTGGCGAATCTGTTTCTATGATAAATATTTCATCAAGTGGAGCCAAAATAAAGCGTGCTTCAATATCATTACCATCATTTTTACTTTCATAATTATAATCAAAATCAAACTGTGGAGTGATGACTCCTTTTTTCAGGCTGATTGCTCTGGAGATTTTGATACCAGCAGACCAGACTAATGATTCCAGATCCTGTTCCGAATAAATAAAGTTAAAGCCACCGGCTCCAGTTTCACTAAAGCCATCGATGGTGGTTTTTACATAGTTGAATGAAGCATTGGGTGTAATACTCCAGGATTTTTTGTAGAAGTTATAACCGGCACTCATGGCAACACTGTATTGGTTAGCTCTGGTTTCACCAACTGCCGTTCTTTGCACTCGTGTATTACCAATGGTGAAATCAAGGTCTCTTGACTGATCAAAATCAGGTTTGCTATAACTAATGCGGGCATCTACATAAAAGTTATCATTTACATAGAAAGAACCATATCCAGTGAGAGTAACCCCTGTCGATTTTAATTCTGCCTTATCTCCAATCTTAGAATCAAAATTCGCATAACCCACTGCAACACCAATGACTTTTTTGGAACTTAAACGATAATCGAATCCAGCTGTCAACCCATATGAATCAAAATCAAAACCTAATTCTCTACCCGTTGCATCACGTTCTCCCATGGATACGGTGCCATTGACGAAGAAACCCCAAGGAGAAATAAAATCGGTCACAGACCTAGCCAGACCGTCTTTTTCATCATCTGTCTGGTTTAAGTAGGCTAACATTCCCAGTGGGATACTACCATTTCCGTATCTTGCGTTCAATCCAGCTGTACTGAAACCACTGCCTCCACCTCCACGTAACTGTGATAATCTAGCACCCACGTTTCTAAATTGTGCAGTCGCAATTTCTGCCACTGAGGTAGATTGACCAATTACTTCATTGGGTGTGATTTGCTCCATAAATGTTCTAACAGTCTCACCATCACCTGCCAGTGCCACCTCATATAGTTCACTACACAAACCTTCTAGTGCTTCAAAGAATTTTCTTTCGCAATAGCTGGATATATTTTGTATCGCTCGGTTAACTTGCCGGTTGCCTGTTCCTGCAAGCGCCTCTTGCATGGCATTTAATATTTCTTCTCGTGTTGGTGTGCCAGCAATTCCTACCTCCGAACTAACCGAGTTATTGCTAACTTCTGGATCATTTGTGTTTGATGAGATAATTGCTGTAATGAGTAAACCTTGGGATTCTGTGACGACTCGAGTCGTTTGTACAGTTATGACTATATTTGAGAGGTGACCAGCGGGCATTTCTTCTCCACTAAATTCACAACTAACATTCAGATCTGATACTTGGCAAACCCAATGTGCACCTTGATTAACAGAAACAGTATCTATCAAGCCAGTCATTGTAAAGTCCGCTGTCGGAGTCTCTGCAGCATTTGGCCCATTATTTGCCATGCTTACCTGAAATTCAACAGCTTCGCCTTGATTTATTTCAGTTTCATTGTCCACACTTATTGATAAATCTGCTGCTTGAATCTGCACTGCGTTAACCACAACACTAGCCATAGCTGTATTGTTTTCGATATCTAGATCTGCAGTCTCGGAACTAACAGTGACCATGTTATCAATGACCCCTGAATCCAGTATAGCAGCTCCCGTTATCGTTACAAACCGACGCTCATTCGGTTGTAAAAAGGCTATTTCACAATTGATCTCTCTCCCAATATTGAGGCAATTAACATCATTATCACTTGACACTGATGTTTGTTCAAAACCCGCAGGTAACAAATCACTATCACAACATGATCAGCTGCATCAGGACCATTATTTGTGACCTCAATATTCCAGGTGAATTGTTCTCCTGAGTTTAATGATACCACTGATGCTGCTTTTGACACTTCCAAGTCTGCAATAACTTCAGTGATATTAACGTTAGCCCTAGAGCTATTATTAGCAGGATTAGAGTCTGCTTCATTACTGCTAACCTCTGCAGTATTTACTATGCTTCCTGGCTGTGATGGCGCTACCACATTTACAACAATAGTTGAAGATTCATTAACATCTAAAGTTGCAAGGTTACAAATGATGGGGTTATTGTTATTACATGACCAATTGGCAGGTGCATCAATGGACTCAAACACCAGGCCACTGGGCAGATTATCAGTTAGCGATACATCTGTCGCTAATATTTCACTGTTATTGCTTACTGTTAAAATATAGGCAAAACTCTGATTAATGGACACAACACTCTCTGAGGCTGTTTTAGTTATGCTGATATCAGTATTATTAGCAGAGGCTGCAACAACATTGGTAATGGTATTGACCGTAATTACAGCAGGAAAATTTGAGCCCGTAACTGTAGTGATATTTGTATATATCGCATTGCTTTCAACCATAGGAATAGCGAGAACAGGAATAACAATTGATTCTGTTGTACCAATTGCAACGGATGTCACGGCACAAGTCAAGATTAAACCATTTTGACTACAGCTACTGGCCTTATTTTGTGCATTATAGCTGAAACCAACAGGCAGAGTATTGACCACTTCAATACCTTGCAACTCTTCTGTGCCAGTATTAATGACATCTACTACAAATTCAAAAGGCATATTTTCAATAATGGGATTGGGGTTTTGTGTTACGTTTAGATTTAAAGCAATACTGGTCAGATCAATGGTATTTGATGCTGATTGCGAGGCTGCATTATCCGCAGTAACAGTAATATTATTTTGTAACTGATCAACACCAACAGCAGAATTATCCTCTACTGTAAAATCGATCACGGTGCTGGCTCCTGCAGTTAACGAGCTGAGAAATTCGCAGGTATATTGTTGACCAATATTATTACACACCCAGCCAGCACCTTGAGCATTATTGACTATCACACCAATTGGCATATCATCAATCGCTTTAATATTTATCGCATCAGATTTTCCTGTATTTGTGATTATCACCTGATATTTAAAGGCTGTTCCCTTGGTAATAGATGTCACGGGCAATCCTGCAACCAACGCTTCTTTACTGACTGACAAGGTGGTGGGGGTGGCAGCTGAAACAATATCAATAATGACACTATTGGAGTCAAGGTTTACAGATTGTGCAATACTGCTAGCATTACCAACATTAACAATCCCTAATCCCACAGCAGCAGCAGTAGTTTTTATTTCTATATCAACCTCTTGCCCAGGTAGTAATGGGTTATTTACATCATTGTTACAAATAACCTCGTGACTAACTGAATTATAATTACACATAAAACCCTGTGTAGGAATTGTGCTTATAAAATTTAAATTATTAGGTAATACATCTTTAATTACTAGGTCTGTATGTGTTATGGCTGCTGATTGATTACTCGCTGTTAGTGTATAAATAACAGTATCTCCAATAGCAAACTCATTAACAGCCCTATTTTTGCCACTAATGGGTATGCCTCCAGATACAGCTTTAGTGAAAATCAGATCTCCCGCACCTGCAGAAATAATATTTATTGAAACACTACCAATATCATTACCTGAATCTGTGTCAATGATCACTGGCGGTGCGACAATACCAACTGAAGCAGTATTATTGACTCCGATACCAGCAACCTGAGCAATAACCTGAAAATCAATAATCTGTGCAGGCCCCGCTGCAAAAATTACCACATCATTAATACAAGTTAAGTGATTTCCACCAGTAATGTTACACGTCCAGTTTACGGGACTTGTGAATGGCAGCTTAAAAGCAATTTCAGAAGGCAAGGTATCCTGTACCTCTACTGAACCAACTGGCGCATTATTGGCTCCAAAATTTTCAACGAAAAGCTTATACTTAAAAATATCGCCCAAATTAACTGAAGTCAGACTCACACCGTTGACATCCTGTGCATCCTTGGTCATGGTTAAATCGACATCCGGCAATGCTGCACCGACGATTTCAAATGCTGGTGCAATGGCGGTATTATTGCCTGTATTTGTATCATTTGCGGCAGCAATTGAAGCGGTGTTTGTAACAACCACTCCTATTGCTCCTGTTACACCTACTGTAATTTCCACACCGTCATCTGCTGTAGTAAAAGGCAAGGAGGATGCTGAACATGTCAGTTTGTTATTAATTGTATCAAAATCTAGGCAATTAAAATTAGGTCCCAATGTATTGTGAGAAACATAGCTGACTCCAGGTGGTAGTGTATCGATTATAGATACACCATTGGCATTTACCGAGCCACTGGTATTATTAATCCCCAATATTTTATAAATGACCTGATCACCTTGTGTGGCTTCTAATGTACCCAAGTCACCCACTACTGTTCCTGCAAGAATAGTTTTAGAAATAACAACATCAGGATTTAATACTGGATTGATGATATTTATCATAGCTGGTGACGATATATTATCATTATTGATGGGATTGGAATCTATTTCGTCACTAGCGACAACTGCTGTATTGGCTTTCATCCCCAGGTTTAAACCAACAACCTCAAATACAATTATTTCACCAAAATTTGGAGAACTAGCAGGAATTGATGGATGTGTACAAGAAACACCCTGAGAATTAAACTCATCAATAAATGGGGCAGCAGTACAAATCCAACTGCCTGAGGATAAATCATTAATAAACTGAACACCTGCTGGAAGGGGGTCAGTAACAGTAACATTAGTTGCAGCTGTTAAAGAGAGGTTATTGACATGTAATTGATAATAAAATGTAGCACCAACTGGTGATTCAGTAATTATATTAGCCGCACCAGGCCCATCTTTAACAAACTTTTGCAACTCTAAATCGGTTACTGCTGCAGCACTTACATTGACTCCTATTATTGCTGAATCATTGGAGAAGGTATTATCTCCAGAAACCGTAACTTGTGCCTCTATCACATTGCTAGTTAAACCTACATTAGTTGGATAACTACTGATATCTCCTGTCACAGTAACTACCTCACCAGGCAACATACCATTACTAGTCATGGTATTCATACAGTCCCAGCCACCTGTTGAAGGATTACATTTCCAGGCTGTATTGGTTACATTACTTATGAATACATTACTTAAAACGTACGCAGGATCTACCGTAATAGTTACAAATTCGGACATTCCTTCTACTCCACCAACATTCTCCAGTTTAAAGCTGATAGGAAGATTACCTGTTGTATCCTCGAAAATCTGTACCGGCAAAGACATCGCAGGATCTACAGTCATGGCATAATCCAGCACAGCACCAGTTGATGTTGTAATCATGACTTCATTATCAAAGATATTGTCTTCAGTTAAGACACCGCTTTCATCCGTAGCGCTTAGGGTAAAAGTATCAGGGTTATTCACAAACACTCCTGTTGATAAAGTCACCTGAAAAGGTAATGTGCTTCCTGCAGAAAACTCAAGTGGAGAAAAAGTTCGATCGCAATCAATGTTACTCACACCCAAAATACAATTCCAACCCAATGTGTTACTGACTAAGCCTACTACATTTGAGGTATCATAACCAAAAATTGAAATCGCTACAAATTGTGCATCTTCAGGTGTAATCGCTACTGGGGAATCTTGGTTATTAATGTCCACACCAATGGTAAATGTGCTTGAGACGGCTATTGGGTCAGGTGAAATCCCTGCATTACTGACACTGAGGTCAATCGCATAAGCCTGCGTAGTTAAAAAGATGATACAAGCCAGCACCCCTTTTATTTTTATTTTGCTAAGTTTCATCATCTTTTCCCATCAAATTTGAAATTTGTAACAATTATACACCTATATTTTGAGTGTTTCTATGGCAATCTCCCTTAGATTTGACGCTTTTATATGAAATGACCATAAAAATTACAACTTTTCCAACTTTAACAAGGCGAGATAAAAATTCAAAATACAATAAGTGCTATTTTATGATTTTGTGACAGGCTTCGCTTTTTTTCTAGGCAATATATGGATCACAGCCCTTTAAAAACGAAAAAAGCCCTATGTTTCTTAGAAACATAGGGCTTTATCATTACTAGCTAATTGCTCTCATCCCTCTATATAAATAGGAATCGTGAAAACAAATATCTACTTATTTATTAACCAAAAACTCCATTAGGCATTTGTGCTAATAAAGGAGCAATAACCAAACTAACAATAGCCATCACATTGATTAAAATATTCATAGCAGGGCCTGAAGTATCTTTAAATGGATCACCAACAGTATCACCAACAACAACGGCTGAATGCACATCAGTACCTTTACCACCAAAGTTACCTTTCTCTACATATTTCTTGGCATTATCCCATGCACCGCCAGCATTTGCCATCATCAACGCCATTAGCACACAAGTGATCAAAGCGCCACCCAGCATACCGCCAAGTGCCTCAGCACCTAAACCAAACCCTATGACTACTGGTGACAATATCGCCAGTAAACCAGGAGTAATCATACGCTTTAATGCTGCTGTTGTAGCAATATCTATACACTTGTTACTATCAGGTTTAGCCGTACCTTCCATCAAACCCGGTATCTCTTTAAACTGTCTGCGAATTTCTTTGATTAAATCAAAAGCT